>CAXGVP010000848.1:0-2218 GCA_964013055.1 uncultured Albimonas sp. | reverse complement strand
TGCCCGTGCTCGGGCCCGCCGGCGAGCCCGGCGGCGGCGAACACCGCCGCCCCGGTGGCCAGGGCGAGCCGGCCCGCCCGCAGCGGGCCGGTCGAGAGGGCGAAGCCCTCGGCGCGCGGGTTCGGGTCCAGCAGCGCGACGCCGTCGAGCATCCGGGCGCCGCGGGCCTCGCAGGCGGCGCGCAGGGCGACCAGCAGGCGGGCGCCGTCGAGCCGTCCGGTGGCCGGGTCGTAGAGGGCGGCGGGCGCGTCGAGCCAGCCCTGGGGCCAGTCGCCGGGGCCCTGCACGGCGCAGGCCGCGCCCTGGGCCCGGCGCAGGGCGGGCAGGCGGTCCTCGGCGCGGGCGAGGGCGGGCGCATCGGGCAGGATCGAGAGCCGGCCGGGGCGGGCGTAGCCGACGTCGAGCCCGGTCTCCGCCTCCAGCGCGGCGAGCGCCTCGGGCAGGGTCGCGAGGGCGCGGGCCTGCAGGGTCTTGAGCGGGGTGGGGCGGCCGGGCTGGTGGGGCGCCAGCGCGCCGGTCGGGGTCGCCGAGGCGCCGGCGGGGGCCTCCGTCGTCCCGATGCGTCCGGCGTCGGCCACGGCGACGCTCAATCCCCGGCGCAGGCAGGCCAGCGCGGTCCACAGCCCGAAGGCGCCGCCGCCCGCCACCAGCACGTCGATGCCCGCTTCCCTCGTCATGGCCGGGACGTGATCACGCCCGGCGGAGAGGGGCAAGGGGCGCCGCAGCGCCGCCCCTCCGGCGCCCCGCCCGGCCGGGGGGCGAGGGCGGGGACGCGCGCCTCGGCGGCAGGGCGCGGCCGGGATCCCGGCGGTGCAGGACACGGGTGGAGCAGGAAGCGGAAGGTGCAGGGCGCAGAAGGTGCAGGGCGCGGGCGCGGCGAGGCGGGCGGGGCGGGAGGCTCCCGCGGGGGACGGTTCGCGTCTTCGGCGGCCGGTCGGCCGGGTCCGGTTGCACGTCCGAGGGGGCGACCCGGCCTCGGGCGGGCGTCTGGGGGCTTGCGCGGCCGGGGGCGCCGTCGCCATTCTCTGCGCCATGGGAATGGAGAGCATTGCGCCCCCGATCTCGGGCCGGGACGACGGCGAGCGGCGTGGCGAGCGACGTGGGGAGCGACGTGGCGAGCGACGTGGCGAGCGGTGTGGCGAGCGCTGTGGCGCGGCGCCCGGGGCGCCTCGCCCTGCCGACGGCCGCCGGGCGCCCGGCGCCGGGCGGACGGAGGGGCGCCTGCGCCCGGTCGCAGTCGGCGATCGCCGCCGCCGCCCCCAGCGCGCGGGCGTCCTGCGCGTCGGCGGCGGCCTGCCCTGCGACCTGCCGCCGATCCGCTTCGGCGCCCGGGGGCGGGCGGCATGAGCGCCCTCGCGCCCCCCCGCATCGAGGCGCTGGAAGCCGAGATCGCCGCCTGCCGCGCCTGCGCCGGGCGCTTCGCCGCGACCCGCACCGCCCATGCGCCGCGGCCGGTCACGCGGATCTCGGCGACCGCGCGGCTGCTGATTGCGGGGCAGGCGCCGGGCGCGCGGGTGCATGCCTCGGGCCTGCCGTTCGACGATCGCTCGGGCGACCGGTTGCGCGACTGGCTGGGCGTGGACCGGGAGACGTTCTACGACCGCTCCCGCATCGCCATCCTGCCGATGGCCTTCTGCTTTCCGGGCTACGACGCCAAGGGCTCGGACCTGCCGCCGCCGCCGCTCTGCGCGCAGCTCTGGCGCGCGCGGGCGCTGGCGGCGATGCCCCGGGTCGAGCTGACCCTGCTGGTCGGCGCCCATGCGCAGGCCTGGGCGCTGGGCGGGAAACGCACCCTCACGGAGCGGGTCCAGGACTGGCGCGAGCACCTGCCCGGCCCTGTCCCGCTTCCCCATCCCAGCTGGCGCAACACCGCCTGGCTGCGTCGCAACCCCTGGTTCGAGGAGGAGCTGGTTCCATGGCTGCGCGCCCGCGTCTCCGAGCTGCTCTGAGCGCGATGACGCTCGCCTTCGCCCTGCCGCTCGCGGCCTGCGCGCCGGGGGCGGCCCCGCCCGCCTTCCTCGACGGCCTGCTGACCGGCGCCGCGGACGGGCAGGAGATCGCCACCCCCCGGGGCCCGCTGGCGCTGTCGCGCTGGACCGCCGAGCAGCCCCGCGCGGTGCTGCTGGCGCTGCATGGTTATGGGGACTACGGCCCCTCGACCTATGGCGAGGCGGCGCAGGACTGGGCGGCCCGCGGCATCGAGGTCTACGCCTACGAC
>CAXGVP010000847.1:0-2218 GCA_964013055.1 uncultured Albimonas sp. | reverse complement strand
GGCGACCCAGTCAACCACCCCGATGGCTCCGGGCTCTTCCTCGACACGCTCGCCGACGTGGGGTTCATCCTCTACGACACCTACCGCCTGGTAGCCGATGGGCCCGAGAAGCGTGAGGAGAACCTCGCGGCGCTGGGAGCAGACGCGGTAGGTCTCTTGGTGCCGTTTGCCACCGGCGCGGGCCAGGCGGTCCGCGCAGGATTCCGAGCGGCGAAGGCCATCAAGGCCGGGAACAGGGCCAAACAAGCGAACCGCGCGCGACACGCCGCGCAGGGCGGCAGCGCCGCCCGGCAAGGCGCACGCTCCGGCAGCAAGGCGAAGTCGGCCGTCAAGGGCGGCAACAAGGGCGGCGGCCGCGGGAACAGGGGCGGCCGCGGCGGCCAGGCCGACGACCCGTTCGACGACGATTTCGACGAGGACTATGCGCCCATCGCCGGCGGGGCAGGGGCCTCGGCCTCCGGCGCCTCGGGCGGCGCGGTGATGACCCAGGCCGACGCGCGCGCTGCGCGCAAGTCGGCCCGCAAGGCCCGCCGCTCCGGCGCCGACGCCGGTGAGAGCGCCGAGCCCCGCGGCGCCTCGATCATCGTCGACGTGCAGTCCGAGGCGATCGCCCGGCGCGCGAAGCGCCGCCGGATCTGGTCGCGCATCTGGCTGTGGCTGAGCTTCATCGTGCTGGTGGCCGCGCCCTCGGGCGTGGCGGGGTGGTACCTCAACACCGTCGCCGCCGACCAGTACGCCAGCCAGGTCAGCTTCGCGGTGCGCAGCCTGGACGGGGGCCTGCCCTCGCCGATCACCGAGCTTTTCGGCGGCTCGGCCGATTCCACGGCCGGCGACAGCGAGATGCTGTTCGAATATCTCCAGTCCCAGCCGCTGGTCGAGCGGGTGCAGGACGACGTGGACCTGGTCGAGATCTACAACCGGCCCGAGGGCGACTGGCTGTTCTCGATGGGGACCGGGCGCACCATCGAGGAGATGGTCGAGTACTGGAACCGCGCCGTCACCGTCAGCTACGACACCGGCGCCGGCATCATCTATGTCGAGGCCCGGGCCTTCCGCGCCCAGGACGCTCAGGACGTCGCCTCGGCGGTGCTCGAGGCGAGCTACGACCTGATCAACGGCCTGTCGACCGGCGCCCGCCAGGACGCCGTGCAATACGCCCAGGCCGACCTGATCGAGGCCGAGAACCGGATCCGCGACACCCGCCTCGCGCTGCAGGAGTTCCGCTCCTCGCAGGGGACCGCGGACATCAGCTCGGACATCACCCAGCAGATGGCGCTGATCTCGCAGCTGCGCAGCGCCCGCTCCGAGGCGCAGGCCGAGTTCGACAGCCGCAAGGACCTGCTGGGCGCCGACAGCCCGACGCTGTCTGCGCTGAGCCGGCGGATCGCCTCGCTCGACGCCCAGATCGCGGCCGAGGAGGCGCGCATCGCCGCCGATCCCGCCGCCGTCGGCGCCGCTGCGGTTCCCGGCGCGCGCCCCACCCTGGCCGAGGCCGCCGGCGAGCAGGAGCGCCTGCAGGTGGAGCTGGAGCTGGCGACCAACATGTACACCGCCGCCCAGGCCTCGCTGGAGGCGGCGCGGGCCGAGGCGCGGCGCACGCAGCGCTATCTCGCGACCCACATCCACCCGACGCTGGCGCAGGAGGCCGAGTATCCCCGCCGCATCGTCTGGACGCTGGCGGTGTTCGTGGGGCTGCTGCTGACCTGGTCGATCCTGCTGCTGATCGTGGGCTCGATCCGCGACCGCAACTGAGCCCTTGGAATGCAGACCGGCGCGGCCCCTTTCGGGACCGCGCCGGACGCCATGCCGGACGGGAGCGCCTCCGCCCGGCATGAGGTGGGTGGGGGATGCCCTGGGGCGGCGCTCAAATCAGGATGTCGGCCTCCGCAAGCTGTTCGACGCCGACGTCGTGGAGGCGGAGGGAGGTGGTCTCGTCCAGCGCGAGCCGCACGCCGCCGCGGCCCTCGGAGGCGAGCGCCAGCGCCGCCTCGACGCTCTCGAAGCCGAAGGCGGTCAGGTCCAGCACGTCCTCGCCGACCTCGAAGCCGTGGAGGCGGTCGTCGCCGTCGCCGGGGGCGAAGACGAAGGTGTCGGCGCCGCTCTGGCCCCACAGCCGGTCGTCGCCCGCGCCGCCCTCCAGCAGGTCGTCGCCCTCGCCGCCCTCCAGCCGGTCGTCGCCGTCGCCGCCGCCGAGGATGTCGTCGCCCTTGCCGCCATC
>CAXGVP010000846.1:0-2218 GCA_964013055.1 uncultured Albimonas sp. | reverse complement strand
GGCGGCGCCGCCGGCGGGCCGCGACAGGAAGCGCCGCCCCTCGGGCGAGCCGTAGAGGAGCGGCAGCGCCGCCGCCTCGGCCGGCCGCGGCGGCCGGGGTCCGTCGTCGGAGGGGCCGCGGGCCGCGATTCGAGCCGCGCGCTCCGAGACTTCCTCGGCGGCGCCCCGATCTGGCGCGATCAGCGCCTGGGGCGAGGTCCCCCAGGCGGCGAATCTGAACGGAATCTGGCTCGGATTCGCCCCGTCTCCGGCAGGATGAACGGCGCTGCAGGCGGACGCCGCGAAAAGCGCCATCCCGGCGAAAATTTTAACCGTCTGGATTTTCAACTCTTTTTCCGCTGTCGGGAGGGCGACCATGGGTCCGGGGCGTCGGGACTCGCATTTTGTTGCGGCACGTCACATGAATGACGTATATCCGCATGACGAGTAAGGCACGTTCAGAGTCTGGGGTTAGGTAGTTGACTGGGGAAGTCGTCAAGGTGTCCCGCTTCGTGACCGGGAAGGTCAAGTGGTACGACGCCGAGAAAGGTTATGGCTTCGTCGTGCCGTCCGAGGGCGGTCCGGACGTGATGGTGCATGCCGCCTGCGTCCGCGCCGCGGGTCTGTCTTCGCTGGAAGAAGGCGCGACCGTGTCGCTGACCGTGGTCAGGGGAGACCGCGGGTTGCAGGCGACGGAGGTCATCAGCGTCTCTGCGGGCGAGCCCGTGACCGAATCGGACGAGCCGAAGGAAGCGCGGCCGACTGAGATCGCCGCCGAGGCGGAGGCGGAGGGGGAGTTCCTTCCGGCCCGCGTGAAGTGGTTCAACAAGCAGAAGGGGTTCGGGTTCCTCAACGTGTTCGGGGATCCCGCCGACGTCTTCGTGCACATGGAGACCCTGCGCCGTCATGGCTTCCAGGATCTCCAGCCCGGCGAGGCGCTGTGCGTGCGCCTCGTCTCCGGTCCGCGCGGCAACATGGCCGGCGAGATCTGCCGATGGGAGGAGGTCGTGCGGGTCTGACGACCGGCGCGCCGCCCCCGACGGCCGCGCGCCGACCTTCGCGGTCGGCGTCCGGGACCCGTTGAACCGATCGCATCGAAGCGCCCGGCCGCCCTCGGCGGCCGGGCGCTTCGCGTGGCCTCTCGCATCTGGCCGCTCGCCTCTCGCCTCTCGCCTCTCGCCTCTCGCCTCTCGCCTCTCGCCGCTCGCCTCTCGCCTCTCGCTTCTCGCTTCTCGCTTCTCGCTTCTCGACGGGAGATCGGCGGCACGAAACGTGGCCGCAAGGCTGGCGCCCGGGAGGTGGCCGCCGGACGGCGGACCGGCTCGCCCGCCCTGCCCCTTCGCCTGGGTCAGTCCCCGTGTCGCCCGTACCGGCGCCTGCGCCCCGCGCGAGGCCCCCGGCCCTCCCTGTGCGCCTGGGCAGAATGCTTCCAACCGGCGCCCGCGCCCGATGCTGCGTCCTGCACCTGCGCCAGCCTCCGCCGCGCGGCTTGAGGAGGAGCCACGACCGGCCGGCAAGGCGCGGGCGGCCTCGCATTTCATCGCCCGCGGCCGCGCGCCTGGGATGCCTTCCCCCGGCAGCAGCTCAGCGCGAAGGCCCCCGCCCGGCCGCTCGCGGCGCCGCGAGCACGCGGGCGGAGGCCTTGCAATGCGCAGGCGGGGGGCGAAGATGCGCGCCATGAGCACCTGGACCGCATCGATTCTCGGGCTGGCCGTCGCCGTCGCGCTGCACGCCCCCGCCTCCGCCGCCTGCCGGGAGGACGTCGTCGACCTGAAGGCCGGCGAGGCCTCGGCCCGCTTCACCGTCGAGATCGCCGACGACATGTTCGAACGCGCCCGCGGCCTGATGCACCGCGAGGAGATGGCGCTCGGCCACGGCATGCTGTTCCTGTTCGATCCCCCCCGCGAGGTGGCGTTCTGGATGAAGGACACTCCGCTGCCGCTGGACATGATCTTCATCGACGACACCGGCACGGTGCTCAACGTGATCGCCAACGCCGAGCCCTTCACCGAGGACCCGCGCCCCTCGGAGGGCGTGGCGATGGCGGTGCTGGAGGTCAACGGCGGGCTGGCCGAGCGCTACGGCATCGGCAAGGGCGCGGTGGTGCGCCACCCCGCCTTCGGCGACCAAGCGGCCTGGCCCTGCGGCTGACCGCTGCCGCCTCCCTCGCCGAAGCGCATCCCCTGAACGACATCGGGCCCCGCGGGCGCCCGCCCGGCTCCTTGCGGAGGTCGGGCGG
>CAXGVP010000845.1:0-2218 GCA_964013055.1 uncultured Albimonas sp. | reverse complement strand
GCCTCGGGTCCCCCCCTGCCCGGCGCCGCCGGCTCTGCCGCGCAGATGCCGGGCGAGCGGGTCCCCGCGCCGCAGGGCCCGAGCGGCCAACAGACCCTGTCGCCGCCGCAGAAGGGGGGCGCCTCGAACGCCTGGGCGCTGGGGCCCTCGCGCACCGCGGCCGAGGCGCCGGTGCTCGCCAACGACCCGCACCTGTGGTTCTCGGCCCCCTCGCTGTGGCACCTGGCGCGGCTGGAGCTGCCCTCCGGCGGGGTGATCGGGGCGACCGTGCCGGGGCTGCCGCTGGTGCTGATCGGGCGCAACTCGGACCTCGCCTGGGGGCTGACGGCCGCCTATGTGGACGACGCCGACGTCTACATCGAGAAGCTCGATCCCGACGATCCCGACCGCTACCTGACCCCCGACGGCGCCGAGCGGTTCCGCGAGCGGACCGAGTGGATCGGGCTGGCGAACGGCGACCGGGTGGAGACCACCCTGCGCTGGACCCGCCACGGCCCGGTGCTGCCCGCCGCCCAGATGGGCGTGGGCGACGTGACGCCCGCAGGCCATGTCGCCGCCCTGAGCTGGACCGCGCTGACCGCCGAGGACCGCACCTTCTCGGCCGGTTTCGCGCTGATGCACGCCCGCTCGATCGACGCAGCCCGCGAGGCGATGCGCCCCCACGTGGCCCCGGCGCTGAACCTCACCGTGGCCGACCGCCGGGACGTGGGCCTGTTCGTCGCCGGCCGCGCCCCGCTGCGCAATCCCTGGAGCCCCGGCCAGGGCCGCCTGCCTGCGCCGGGCTGGATCGCGGCCAACGACTGGCAGGGCTATGTCCCCTATGACGAGATGCCCGCCGTGATGCGGCCCGAGAGCGGCGCGGTGGCCAACGCCAACAACCGCACCGCGGACGCGCAATACCCCCGCCATCTCAGCTTTCACTGGGGCGACCCCTACCGGATGCGCCGCCTGCGCAAGCAGCTCGCCGCGCGCGAGTTCCACTCCCAGGACAGCGCCGTGGCGTTGCAGAACGACGCGGTGTCGGAGATGGCCCGCGCGGTGCTGCCGCTGATCGCCTCGGACCTGTGGTGGACCGGCGCCGCCGCGCCCGAGGACCCGGTCGAGGCGCGTCGCCAGCAGGCGCTGGAGATGCTGGGCGACTGGAACGGCGAGATGTCCGAGCACGCGCCCGAGCCGCTGATCTTCTCCGAATGGATGCGCCGCCTGACGCTCAGGCTCGCCGAGGACGAGCTCGGCCCCGCCATCGCCCGCGTCGAGGGCCCGCGCCCCGAGTTCGTCGAGCGGGTGTTCCGCGACGTCGAGGGCGCCGCCATCTGGTGCGACATCGACAAGACGAGCCGCGTCGAGACCTGCCCCGAGATCGCGGCGCTGGCGCTGGACGATGCGCTCAACACGCTGTCCGAGCGCTACGGCTCCGACCCCCGCGGCTGGCGCTGGGGGGAGGCGCACGAGGCCCGCATGGACCACGAGGTGCTGGGCGGCTTCGGCCTGCTGGGCCTGGTGGTCAATATTCGCCACGAGGTCTCGGGCGGCGACTACACGCTGATGCGCACCGCCTCGGCCGGTCGGGGCGAGGACCCCTACGCCAGCCGATTCGGCGCCGGCTTCCGCATGGCGGTGGACTTCGCCGACCCGGACGGATCGGTTTTCGTGATCGCGACGGGCGAATCCGGACATCCGTTGTCGCGATTTTACGACGACCTGACCGAGCTGTGGCGCCGGGGCGACGGGATCCGGATGTCTCTGGATTTTCAGGACGCCGAGGCCGGCTCGGTCGGATTGACGCGACTGCTTCCGTCTCAAATCGGGACTGACGCAGGGGCGAACTGAGCTTGGGCGCCGCTCACGATGCTGCGCGGCCCCTTGTATCGGCGACGGTGAAAGCGGATATTGCGGGTTGTCCGCGGTCCGATTGCGATCGGATCCCCCTCGGTGGTGGCGCAGCACCCCCCCAAGGAACCCCGCGCCATCGTCACCGGTCGCAAGCGTTTCCCCACACTCCGGGCCGCGGACACCCTCCTCCCCTCCCGAGATCGCCCGGAAGGCGAGCGCCAAGGCGGCGTTTTGCGCGCCGGTCGCGCAGCGGTCAGGCGCGGCGGGCGGTGAGGGCCGCGAAGGCGCCGTTGACGGCCGCGACCCCCAGGCAGGCCGCGCAGACCGCCGCCCAGCCCAGCGGGCCCGGATGCTCGTCCAGCGTGGCCCAGCCGCCGATCGCCGC
>CAXGVP010000844.1:0-2221 GCA_964013055.1 uncultured Albimonas sp. | reverse complement strand
TGCCCCTCGGCCGGCGCCTGCGGCGGCCAGTTCACCGCCAACACCATGGCCTGCGTCTCCGAGGCCATCGGCCTCGCCCTGCCGCTCTCCTCCGGCGCCCCCGCGCCCTACGAGAGCCGCGACCAGTTCTGCGAGGCCTCGGGCCGCGCCGTCATGGCGCTGGTGCACTCCAACCTGCGCCCGCGCGACATCGTCACCCGCAAGAGCCTCGAGAACGCCGCCCGCGTGGTCGCCTGCACCGGCGGCTCGACCAACGGCGGCCTGCACCTGCCCGCCATCGCCCACGAGGCAGGGATCGAGTTCACCCTCGACGACGTCTGCGAGATCTTCCGCTCGACCCCCTATTTCGTCGATCTCGTCCCCGGCGGCCGCTACGTGGCCAAGGACCTCTACGAGGCGGGCGGCGTGCCGATCGTGCTCAAGGAACTGGCCAAGGCCGGCCTCCTGCACCTCGACTGCCCCACGGTCACCGGCAAGACCATGGGCGAGAACCTCGAGGAGGTGACGGGCGAGCCGGACGGGAAGGTCATTTACCCCATCGAGACCCCGATCACCCCCACCGGCGGCGTGGTCGGCCTGAAGGGCAACCTCGCCCCCGACGGGGCCATCGTGAAGGTCGCCGGCATCCCGGCCGAGAACCAGGTCTTCACCGGCCCCGCCCGCGTCTTCGAGTGCGAGGAGGACGCCTACGCCGCCGTCAAGGCGCGCTCCTACAAGGAGGGCGAGGTGATCGTGATCCGCAACGAGGGCCCCGCCGGCGGCCCCGGCATGCGCGAGATGCTGGCCACCACCGCCGCCCTCTCCGGCCAGGGCATGGGCAAGAAGGTGGCGCTGATCACCGACGGGCGCTTCTCGGGCGCGACGCGGGGCTTCTGCGTGGGCCACGTCGGGCCGGAGGCCGCCCACGGCGGCCCCATCGCCCTGATCCGCACCGGCGACGTCATCACCATCGACGCGATCGCGGGGGTGCTCTCGGTCGACCTCACGGACGCGGAGCTGGCGGCGCGCAAGGCCGACTGGCCCGGGCCGCGTCCCACCAACTACGCCACGGGGGCGCTTTGGAAATACGCGAAGCTGGTGGGCTCGGCCCGCTACGGCGCGGTCACCCATCCGGGCGGCGCCGCCGAGACGCATGTCTACGCCGACCTGTGACCCGGACGCCCGCGTGACCCCATCCGCCCTGCGCCCCGCCCCCCGCGTCGCCTCGCGCCGCGGGTCCGCCCGTCCTGCGCTGATGCTCGGCGCGGCCGTCCTGGCGCTCGCCGGCTGCGTGCCGCCGGGCGCGCCGAAGCCCGGGCAGACGCCGCCCTCCCAGGCCGCGGCCGCGGTGCAGGCGGGGGGGCGCACGGTGGTGATCACGCCGCCCACCGGCTTCTGCGTCGACCCCGACTCGGTCCGCCCCCAGGGCGCCGCGGCCTTCGTGCTGATCGAGGACTGCGCGCTGGCCGGCGCCGCAGACGCGCTGACCGCGCCCGACGCGGCCCCCGACCAGCCCATCGCGCAGCCGGCGCTGATCGACGGGCTGGTGACCCTCTCCATCGGCTCCCAACCCCTGTTCGAGAGCGCGCCCGACGCCGGCTTCAAGGCGCTGGAGGCGTTCCTGCGCTCCGAGGACGGGCGCGCTTCGGCGGGGCTCGGCGGCGACGCCTCGGCGGTGACCATCGTCGAGAGCCGCCAGGTGGGCGACACGCTCTACGTGCTGGTCGAGGACAAGGGCCGCAACGCGGTGCCGATCCTGGGCGAGCGCTTCTGGCGGGCCTTCACCGAGATCAACCAGCGCGCCACCATCGCCTCGCTGGGGGTGTTCGACAGTTCCTCCATGCGCGACGGCGCCAAGCTCGCGCACCTGGCCCGCGTGGTGACGGCCCTCAAGGAAGGCAACGGCGACGCCCCGGGAGAGGCCGAGCAGCGCCTCGCCGCGACCGCCCCCGTCGCCTCGCCGACGCCGGCGCCGGCGCCCGACGCGCCGCCCAAGCCCGGCGCCCGCTCGGTCGCCCAGGGCCCGGTCGACACCCCCCCGGCCCCGCGCCCCGGCAGCTGAGCCGACGCCGCCCCGGAACCGCCCCGGACCGCGCCCAACCTGCCCCGGGGCGCGGCCCGCTCGCGCCCGGTGCGCAACCGAATTCGGGCCTCGCTGGCCACGCCCCCGGCCCGACGCCCGGCACCCGGCGCCCGGCGCCCGGCGCCCGGACGGCCGAGCCCCACGGCCCCGAACCGGGCG
>CAXGVP010000843.1:0-2221 GCA_964013055.1 uncultured Albimonas sp. | reverse complement strand
CGCGTGCCGCCCCCGCAGACCGCATGCGGGCGCCGGGCGAGGCGGCCCCGGCCCTCTCCCGGCGCGCGCCGGGAGGGCCCGTGGCCCCGCCCCTCAGGCCTTCCCGCGCCGCAGGCGGATCGCGCCGGCGCGCGCGGCGTGGAGCGGCAGCGCCGCCGCCTCCTTCGCGCGGTAGATGGCGCCGCGACGGCCGGTCGGGGCCTCGCACGGGGCGCCCTCGGCCGGCATGCCCAGCAGGCGGAACAGCGTCAGGGCGCGGGGCATGTGCACCCGGTCGGTGACCAGGATCGCGCGGCGGACGCCCGCACGGCGCAGGATCGGGATCGAGAGGCGGGCGTTCTCCAGCGTGTCGCGGGCGCGGTCCTCGACCAGGATCGCGGCCGCGGGCACGCCCAGCGCCATCAGGCCCCGGCGCATCGCCTCGGCCTCGGCAAGCGTCACGCCGCCGGTCGCCCCGCCGGTGACCAGCGCCAGCGGCGCGCGGCCGGCGGCGAAGAGGCGGGCGGCGGTCTCGATCCGGCGAGCGCGGGGCTCGGCCGCCCGCCGGGGCGCAGGGCGGCGCCCAGGACCACCAGGGCCGGGGCGCTCATCGCAGTCAGCCGCCGGGGAAGGGCGAGGGGCCGATCAGCCCGTGGATCAGGCCGATGACCAGGTAGGCGACGATGGTGATGCCCACCAGGATGACGTCCTTCTTCCGCGGCGCCGGCGCGGGCTTCACCCAGGCGCCGTCGCGGGCGTTGGTCGCGAAGATCGCCACGACCGCCCACAGCCCGAGGCCGCCGAACAGCGCCACCGAGGCGAGGTCGCCGTTCACCACCAGGTGCGCGATCGCCCAGACGAGGGTGGCCAGCAGCATCGGGTGGCGCACCACGCGCTTCACGTTGCCCCTGGAATGCGAGGCGCCCAGCAGGAACACCGCGACCAGCATCAGCAGGTCCGTCAGGTGCATCCCCCAGGCGGGCGGAAAGTACACGTTGACGAACTCCGCCCCCCGGTAGCCGATCACCATCAGCACGATCGAGAGCAGGATCGCGAGGGAATAGGCGCCCTTGTAGGGCCCCTCCCCCAGCTTCGCGACCATCGCGTCGCGAGAGGGTTTCGCGACCAGGGGGTAGGTGTGCACGATCCACCACAGGATCAGGCCGAGGATCAGAAGGGTCATGGCTGGCTCCCTCGCGGCGGCGCCGCGGTTGGCATGGCGAGGCCGGGCGACGGGGCGCCGCCCTTGGCGGTCATCGGCGGGCCGGGCGGCGAGGCCGCCACCGGCCGGTCATCAACGGGCCGGGCGGCAGGGCCGCCCCCGGCCGGGCATCGGTTGGCCGGGCGGCAGGGCCGCCCTTGGCCGGGGATCAGACGCCCAGCCAGCGGTCCCGAAGCTCGGGCGTCAGCTGGTCGGGCCGGCCCGTCCAGACGCTGCGGCCCTTCTCCAGGATCACGCAGCGGTCGGCGACGGGCAGCAGTTCCTTCAGGCTCTTGTCCACCACCAGCAGCGCCTGCCCGGCCTGCTTGAGCACCTGCACCGCCGCCCAGATCTCGTGGCGGATGACGGGGGCGAGGCCCTCGGTCGCCTCGTCCAGGATCAGCAGCCGCGGGTTGGTCATCAGCGCCCGGCCGATGGCGAGCATCTGCTGCTCGCCGCCCGAGAGCGTGCGCGCCGACTGGCGGCGGCGCTCGGCCAGGCGCGGAAACAGCGCCTCGACCCGCGCCCGGTCCCAGGGGCCGGGACGGGCGGTGGCGGTCAGGTTTTCCTCGACCGAGAGGTTGGGAAAGCACCGCCGCCCCTCCGGCGCCAGGCCCAGGCCCAGCCGGGCCGCGCGATGCGCCGGCAGCCCTGCCAGGTCCCGCCCCTCCAGCCTCACCCGCCCCCGCCTCGGCGGCGTCAGCCGGCAGATCGAGCGGATGGTGGTGGTCTTGCCCATGCCGTTGCGCCCCATCAGGGCCACGGCCTCGCCGGCCGCGACCTGCAGGTCGACGCCGAACAGGGCCTGGGAGGGGCCGTAGAAGGTCTCGAGGGCCTCGACGTCGAGCATGGGGAGCCTTGCGCGGATGCGGTGCGCCCGGACCCTAGCGGAGGGCCGCGCGGCTGCGCAACGGCCGGCGCCCGGTCCCCCCCGCGCTGCAGCGTCGCCTCGCCGGATCGCGCCGCCCCCCGCGCGGCCGCCCGAGGATGGCCCGGCCGCCGCCCCCACGCCGCCCCTCGCCCGCTGGCGAGCCGCGCGAG
>CAXGVP010000842.1:0-2224 GCA_964013055.1 uncultured Albimonas sp. | reverse complement strand
ACGAGGGGGAGCGGCCGCGGGACGCCGTCGCGGCCGCCCGTCTGCTCGGGGCCGCAGGGGGGCAGGCGCGGCGCCCGACGCCGGCGCGCAGCCGCGTGCCGGCGTCGGCGGCGGCGGATCCTGCGGGCCCGCTCCCCGCCCGACGCAAACCCGCGGGCGCGCGCCTGCACCTGCTGCTGGTGCTGTCGCTGACCGGCGGGGCGCTGCTGCTGTTCGCAGACCCGGCCTGGATCGCGTCGAGCCGGCTCGCGGCGGGGCCGGGGGACTGGCTGCCGACTGCGGATCGGCTCGACCCCGACCTGCGTCGCGCGACGCCCTATTTCCTGGGCGGCGTGCTGGCGGCGGCGACCGGCCTGGCCGCCTCGCGCCTGGTCGAGCGTCGCGCCGGGCGCCGGCGCGACGAGCCCGGCCCCGCGGTCGCCGACGAGATGCCGGGGGCCGAGCCGCGCCAGTGGCTCAGCCGGACGCTGATGGTCGAGATGGAGGCCTATCGCTCGGCGGCGCGGACCCCGGACGAGCGGGTGATGGCGCTGGTGATGACCGCGGCCGCGATGGACTGGGAACAGGCGCAGGGCCCGGACGACGCGCGCAAGGCGATGGATCACCTGGTGGGCCTGCAGCGCCACGCCACGGCGCGGCGGCGATCGCGGCGGATCAACTACGACCGGCTGCTCGCGCGGGGCATGTCGATCACCAGCTTCATCGGCGGCGCGGTCGCGATCTGGCAGGGCGTGCTCGAGCTTCGCTGAGCGATGTTCCGGCCTGCCGCCCCGCGGCGCCTTGCGGCGGCCCCTCGCGCTCCTTACCCTCTGGCGCGCGGGTCCGCCCCGCCCGCCGGCGCGCCCCCGCGCCGGGCGAGGATCCGCAGACCCCCGCCGAGAGGGAGCGCATGGCCGAGGACGCCGCCCCACCGACCCGGACGCCCCCCAGCGAGGGCGTCGCGCCCGCAGGCGCGCAAGGCAACTCCGCCTACCAGGTGCTGGCGCGCAAGCATCGGCCGCAGACCTTCGCCGACCTGATCGGCCAGGAGGCGATGGTGCGCACCCTGCGCAACGCCTTCGAGACCGACCGCATCGCCCATGCCTTCGTGCTCACCGGCGTGCGCGGCGTGGGCAAGACCACCACCGCGCGCATCGTGGCCAAGGGCCTGAACTGCATCGGACCCGACGGGCAGGGCGGCCCCACCGTCGCCCCCTGCGGCGTCTGCGAGCCCTGCCGGGCCATCGCCGACAGCCGCCATGTCGACGTCCTCGAGATGGACGCCGCCTCGCGCACCGGCGTGGGGGACGTGCGCGAGATCATCGACTCGGTGCGCTACCGGGCGGCGTCCGCGCGCTACAAGGTCTACATCATCGACGAGGTGCACATGCTCAGCACCTCGGCCTTCAACGCGCTCCTCAAGACGCTGGAAGAGCCGCCCGAGCATGTGAAGTTCATCTTCGCCACCACCGAGATCCGCAAGGTCCCGGTCACGGTGCTGAGCCGCTGCCAGCGCTTCGACCTGCGCCGGATCGAGCCGGAGGTGATGATCGCCCATCTCGCGAAGATCTGCGGGATGGAGACCGCCTCCGTCGCCGAGGATGCGCTGGCGCTGATCGCGCGCGCGGCCGAAGGCTCGGTGCGCGACGCGCTCTCGCTGCTTGACCAGGCCATCGCCCACGGGGCGGGGGAGACCTCGGCCGACGAAGTGCGCGCCATGCTCGGCCTCGCCGATCGCGGGCGGGTGCTGGACCTGTTCGAGGCGGTGATGAAGGGCGACTGCGCCGCCGCGCTGGCGGAGCTGTCCGAGCAATACGCCGCCGGCGCCGATCCGCTGGCGGTGCTGCGCGATCTGGCCGAGGTCACCCACTGGATCTCCATCGCCAAGGTCACGCCCGAGGCCGCCGAGGACCCCACCGCCGGCCCCGAGGCGCAGGCCCGCGCCCGCGACTTCGCCGCCCGCCTCGGCCTGCGCCCGCTGGCCCGCGCCTGGCAGATGCTGCTCAAGGCGATGGAGGAGGCCGCCGGCGCCCCCAACCCGATGATGGCCGCCGAGATGGCGATCATCCGCCTGACCCACGTCGCGGACCTGCCTTCGCCGGAGGACCTGGTCCGCCGCCTGACCGAGCAGGGCGGCGCGCCCTCCGGCCCGCCCGCCGCTCCGGGCGGGGGCGGCGGCGGCGCTCCGGCAGGCGGGCAGGGCGGGCAGATGCGCCAGGCGGTCAACGGCGGGCCCGCGCCGACG
>CAXGVP010000841.1:0-2230 GCA_964013055.1 uncultured Albimonas sp. | reverse complement strand
CGGCCGCCTGCAGCCGGCTCTCGCGCGTCAGGCGCGCCTCGACCGCCTGCTGGCGCGAGGCGCGGATGTCCGCGAGCCCCATCCCGTAGGCCGACAGCAGCGAGGCCAGCGGATGGATCAGCGCCCGCTCCATCCCCAGCAGGTCGGCGATGCGGCAGGCATGCTGCGCCCCCGCCCCCCCGAACACCGTCAGGCAGTATTTCGAGACGTCGTGGCCCCGCTGCACCGAGATCGTCTTGACCGCGTTCGCCATGTTCTCGCAGGCGATGCGCAGGAAGCCGTCGGCGAGTTCTTCCGCCGACCGGCCGACAGTCTCGGCCATCTCCTCGAATTTCGCCCGGGTGGCCGCGGCATCCAGCGGCTGGCCCGCATTCGGCCCGAAGATCGAGGGGAAGAACTCCGGCTTCAGCTT
This sequence comes from uncultured Albimonas sp., assembly GCA_964013055.1. Lineage (GTDB taxonomy): Bacteria > Pseudomonadota > Alphaproteobacteria > Rhodobacterales > Rhodobacteraceae > Albimonas. The sequence continues at coordinate 1,818 of CAXGVP010000841.1, read as the reverse complement.
GCCGACCATGACGTTGGCGTCGGTGACCGCGAGCGGGCCGCCGTTGCCGTAGCAGGCCGGCCCCGGATAGGCGCCGGCGCTCTCCGGCCCCACCTGCAGCCGGCCGTCCTTGTAGTGCAGCAGGCTGCCGCCGCCCGCGGCGACGGTGTGAATGTGCATCATCGGGGCGCGCAGGCGCACGCCGGCGACCTCGGTATGCAGCACCCGCTCGAACTCGCCGGCGTAGTGGCAGACGTCCGTGGAGGTGCCGCCCATGTCGAAGCCGATGATTTTTCTTTCATCGGCGATCTCGGAGGTGCGGACCGCGCCGACCACGCCCCCGGCCGGCCCCGAGAGGATCGCGTCCTTGCCCTGGAAGAGCGTCGCGTCGGTCAGCCCGCCGGAGCTCATCATGAACATCAGCTTGCCGCCCAGCGCCTCGGCGCCCTCGTCCTCGCCGACCCGGTCGAAGGCCGACGCCACCCGGTCCACATAGCGCCGCAGGATCGGGCTCAGGTAGGCGTCCACCACGGTGGTGTCGCCGCGCGAGACCATCTTCATCAGCGGGCTGACCTCGTGGGAGGCCGAGACCTGGCCGAAGCCCACCTCGCGCGCGATCTCGGCCGCGCGCTTCTCGTGCTGCGGGTGGCGATAGGCGTGCACGAAGACGATGGCGACCGCGTCGATGCCCTCGGCCTTCGCAGCCTTCAGCTCCTTGCGCAGGGCGCCCTCATCCAGCGGCGTCTCGACCGTGCCGTCGGGCAGCAGCCGCTCGTCGGCCTCGATCACCTGCTCGTAGAGCAGTTCGGGCAGCACGATGTGGCGGTCGAACAACCGCGGCCGGTTCTGGTAGCCCAGCCGCAGCTGGTCGCGCAGGCCGCGGGTGGTCACCAGCAGCGTGCGGTCGCCCTTGCGTTCGAGCAGCGCGTTGGTGGCCACCGTGGTGCCCATCTTCACGGCGTTGATCCGCGCCGCAGGGATCGCCTCGTCGGAGCCGAGGCCAAGGAACCGACGGATGCCTTCCAGCGCCGCGTCAGGATACTGGTCGGGGTTCTCGGAGAGCAGCTTGGCGGTATGGATCTCGCCGTCGGGGTCGCGCGCGACGACGTCGGTGAAGGTGCCGCCGCGGTCGATCCAGAAGTCCCACCGGCTCATCCATGCCTCCTTCACCAGCCCATCCCGCAGGCGTAAAGGGGGTTTCGGGCATAGGCAACCGCGGGCGGGCGAAGGGAATGGAAATCAGGGCGCTGACCGAGGACGACCTGGGCGCGGTGGCCGACCTGTGGAACCCGGTCATCCGGGAGACCGCGATCACCTTCACCCCGGTCGAGAAGACCCTCGACGACCTGCGCGAGTGGCTCGCGGCCCCCGGTCCCGCGCTGGGCGCCTTCGAGGGCGGGACGCTGATCGGCTTCGTCTCCGCCCACCAGTTCCGCGGGGGGCTCGGCTACCGGCGCACCTACGAGCATTCGATCAACCTCGCGCCCCAGGCCCGTGGCCGCGGCCTCGGCCGCCCGCTGATGGAGGCGCTGTTCGAGGTCCTGCGCCCGACCGAGGTCCACTCCCTGATCGGCGCGATCACCGCGACCAACGCCGCCTCGATCGCGCTGCACGCCCGCCTCGGCTTCACCGAGGTCGGCCGCATCCCCCAGGCCGGCTGGAAGTTCGGCGTCTTCCACGACCTGGTCCTGATGCAGAAGATCCTCTGACCCGGCCCGGCGCCAGCGCCCAGCCGCGCCGCGCGGGCCAGGCCACCCAGTCGCGCGTCTCCGGCCCGGCCATCCACTCGAGCGCCTTCGGCGAGACCTCCAACGTGCGCGCCTTTGGCGCTACCTCCAA
>CAXGVP010000840.1:0-2233 GCA_964013055.1 uncultured Albimonas sp. | reverse complement strand
TCGCGTTCTCCTCGAAGAAGCGGGCGATGCGCCGGCCGAGCGCCGGGGAGGTCAGCGGGCGGGACATGCGCGCCAGCGCGTCGTCGGCCAGCGCGTCGTCGTAGGTCACGCCACGGCGCATCTCGATCAGCTGCGAGGTGAAGGCGGGCGACATCTCGGGGTGGGGCTGCCAGGAGATCGCGGGCGTGTCCGTCCAGGCCAGGCCCGCGATGGGGCAGTGGTCGGTCTGCGCGATGATCTTCGTCGCCGGGGGCTGGGTCGTCACCTGGTCCTGGTGGACGGCGATGATGCGCATCGGCTCGCCGGTCTCGAGGTCGCGGTAGTCGACGGGGCCGAGGCCCCAGCCGCGGTCGGATTTCTCGACATGCCCGCCCAGCGCCTGGGCCATCAGCTGGTGGCCGAAGCAGATGCCGACCATCGGCAGCTTCGCCGCCGCGATCGCGCGCACCAGGTCCATGGCGCGGGCGATCCAGGGCTCGTCCTCGTAGACCCCGAAGCGCGAGCCGGTGATCAGCCAGCCGTCGGCGTCCTGCGGGCCCTGGGGGAACACGTCCTTGAGCACCGGCCAGGCCTGGAACTCGAATCCGTGGCCCGCCAGCAGCTTCGCGAACATGTCGGGATAGGTCCCGTGCGCGTCCTGCAGCTCGCGCGGGGGGAAGCCGGTCTCGAGGATGCCGATGCGCATGAGAGGTCCTGTCCGCTTTCCTTCGCCGTCAGGGCAGGCAATATAGGGGTTCGACGCGCCGGCGAAAGCCCCGGACGACCCGGGGGAGGTCGCAGGCGCGGCCTTCTCGCGGACCCGAACCTTCGGACCGGATTTCATGACCAAGCTCACGCCCGAGATCTCGCTCTCGGTCTCGCCCGACCTCGCCTCGCCGGATCTCGAGTCGCTGCGCGACTGGATCCGCGCCCACCGGGTCGAGGAGATCGAGTGCGTCACCCCCGACTTCGCCGGCATCGCGCGCGGCAAGGTGATGCCCGCCGCCAAGTTCCTGCGCGAAAGCGAGATCCGGCTGCCGGTCTCGATCTTCTTCGCGGGCATCACCGGGGAATACGCCGACGTCGACCACCCCGAGCTGTATTCGGACGGCGACATCACCCTGATCCCCGACCTGACCACCGCACGCGCGGTGCCCTGGGCGGGCGAGGCCAGCCTGCAGATCATCCACGACGTGGTGGACCGCCATGGCGAGCCCATCGCCTTCGCGCCGCGCGAGGTGCTGCGCCGGGTGCTGCGCGCCTACGAGGCGAAGGGCTGGACGCCGGTGGTGGCGCCGGAGCTGGAGTTCTACCTCACCAAGCCCAACACCGATCCCGACTATCCGCTGGAGCCGCCGGTGGGCCGCTCGGGCCGGCAGTCGACGGGCAGCCAGGCGTTCTCGCTGTCGGCGGTGGACGAATACGACTCGGTGATCGAGCACATCTACGACTATGCCGAGGCGCAGGGGCTGGAGATCGACACGATCATCCAGGAGGCCGGCGCGGCGCAGCTCGAGGTGAACATGATGCACGGGGACGCGATGAAGCTCGCGGACCAGGTGTTCCTGTTCAAGCGGCTGATCCGCGAGGCGGCGCTGCGCTGCGGCTCCTATGCGACGTTCATGGCCAAGCCGATGGCGGGCCAGCCGGGGTCGGCGATGCACGTCCACCAGTCGGTGCTGGATGCGCAGGGGCGCAACGTGTTCAGCGCGCAGGACGGAGAGACCTCGCCGGCCTTCGACCATTTCATCGGCGGGCAGCAGAAGTACCTGCCGGCGTGCTCGGCGCTGAACGCGCCCTATGTGAACTCCTACCGGCGCATGGTGAAGTACATGTCGGCGCCGGTGAACCTGGAGTGGGGCTACGACAACCGCTCGACCGGGCTGCGCGCGCCGCGCTCGGATCCCAAGGGGCGGCGGGTGGAGAACCGGGTGATCGGGGCCGACGCCAACCCCTACCTGGCGATCGCCGCGACGCTGGCCGCGGGCTTCCTGGGCATGGTCGAGGAGGTGGAGCCGCGCCCCGCCGTCGCCGGCGGCGCCTACGACAACGAGCGCGACCTGCCCTATTCGCTGCTCGAGGCGGTGGACCTGCTGACCGAGTGCGCGCCGCTGACCGCGCTGCTGGGCGAGGACTTCGTGAAGATCTACGGGACGCTGAAGCAGTTCGAGTACGACCAGTTCATGACCGTGATCAGCCCCTGGGAGCGCGAGCACCTGCTGCTCAACGTCTGAGCCCGCGCGCAGGGGGTCCG
>CAXGVP010000839.1:0-2235 GCA_964013055.1 uncultured Albimonas sp. | reverse complement strand
GCCCTGCTGGCGGCCGCGGGCGTCGAGGCGGTGGCCCTGAAGGGCGCCGCCGCCATCGCCGAGGCCGGAGGCGAGCCCGCGCCCTGGCGGGAGATGCTGGACCTCGACCTGCTGGTGGCGCCGGCCGAGCTGCCGCGGGCGGTCGATGCGCTGCGCGGCGCCGGCTACACCGGCGACGCCGAGGCCTATGTGGCCACCGACTACCATTTCCCCGCGCTCTACCCCCCGCCCGGCGGCGCGGCGACGGTCGAGCTGCACACCCGCACCGGCTGGGCCCGCGGCGGCCCGCTGCGCGAGATCGGCGCGCGGGCCCTGCCCACCGGGCTGCGCGGCCTGCGCATTCCCACCGCCGAGGACCGGCTGGTCCACCTCGTCCTGCACGCCCAGGTCGCCGATCGCCGTCGGCAGCGCCGCTCGCTCCGGCTGCGCGACGCGCTGGACTGGCGGCGGCTGACCCGCCCGGCCGGCGGTCCGGCTCCCGCCCCTGTCCCCAACGGGCCGGCCGACGTCGAGGCGGCGGCGGCGCGGTTCCCCGCGGGGCGTCAGCGCAAGGCGTTCCAGAGCTTCGCGGTGTTGATGGCCCGCGTCTGGCAGACCCCCGCCCCCCCGTCCTGGGAGACGGTCCATGCCGCCTGGGCCGAGGAGGTCCTGGCCGGTCTCGCCGACCCTGCGCTCGCCGAGCGCTGGCGCGAGGCGGACCGCCGCCGGCAGGTCTGGGATTCGCTGACCACGCTGGAGACGCTGGAGCACCTGGCGCTGGGCAGCCTCAACCCCTCGCGGCTGCGTCGGTTCCTGCGCCGGATCTGAGCGCGGGTCCGTCCGCCGGGGCGGCGGCCTCAGCTGGTGGGGTCGACGCCGCAGGTCAGCGGGGTTGCGTCGATGCGGTCGATCGACTGCGGCTCTCCCGAGCGGGACAGGGCCCAGAGCTGGTCGTCGTAGCGGACATGGCGGAAGCAGTGCGGCGGCCCGCCGCCGAGCGCCTCGCCGAAGTCGAAGCAGAACCAGGGCGCCTGGTAGGTCCAGCGGGCCTCGAGGCATTCCCCGTCGGGGAACTGGAAGGTGACGTGGCCGGGCTCGGCGCGGTAGCTCTCGCGGCCCCAGACCTCTCCCGAGATGCGATACCAGACGGTGCGTCCGCCGACGAGCGCCTGCCATTGCTCGGGGCTCAGGTCCTGGCCTTCGGCGGCGAGCTGCTCGCGCGTGGGCGCATCCTCGGCCCCCGCGAGAGCGGCGAGGGGCGCGGCCAGCAGGGCGGCAAGGGCGCAGGCGAGGCAGGCGGGGGGTCTGAGCGTCGTCATGCGCCAAGACTTAACTTCGCCTAACGAGTCGTTGAAGGCACCTGACGCCCGGAAAGCGCGGATCCGGCATTAAATCAACGTTAACCCCGCGTCGTGCGGGCGCAGACCCGACGCGCGGAGGCTCAGCCAGGGCGGCGAGACCGGCCGCGGGCGCGTCGGCGCGGAAGGTCGCCGCCGCCGATCGGCGCGACGCGGGCGTCGTCCCAGGCGATTTCGCCGACCATCCGGGGGCGGTCGACGAACTGCGTCTCCCGGCGCAGGGCGACGGGGACCACCATCTGGAAGTCCTGCTCCGGCGGCGCGCGGCGCAGCGCCTGGTCGATGTTGCGGGGCAGGTCGGCGGCGAAGCTCTCGATGCTGTGGCCGTGCATCCCGGCGACCACCAGCATCGGCGACAGCCCGACGCGCCGGCGAAGGATCATCAGCCATTCCTCGAGCTGCCAGCCGGCCGGATCGACCCGCGGCGCCGTCGCGGTCCGCGTCTCGGCGTCGGCCAGGCGATAGATGGCGCGCCGCTCGGCCGCGCCGGTATCGGCGCTGAGCCGCAGGGCGGTCAGGGAGCGGCCGTCGAAGCGGCCGAAGTCGTCCTCGCCGAGGTCGAAGTGCCAGCGCAGGCCGCCGCCGCTGCGCGAGATCCGCGGGATCGCCTCGCCATGCGGGGGCCGGCCCGTCCGGTCCAGCCGGTATCCCATCAGCCGGCGCGTCAGGCGGTTCGACATCGGGCCGCCGAGCAGGATCGCCGGGCTGCGGCCGTCGTGGACGAACTCGGCGGCGGAGTTGTCGGGGACCTGCAGCGTCTCGCCGGCGAAGGCCGCGGAGGCGAAGGCGGAGAAGCGCTCGGCCGCGAACAGGCGGTAGCTGGAATAGCCCGTGAACCCCAGCCGCCGGCCCAGCAGGTTGGCGCCGCCCGCCGAGATCCGCGGCGGGATCGGGGAGC
>CAXGVP010000838.1:0-2235 GCA_964013055.1 uncultured Albimonas sp. | reverse complement strand
CGCGCCAAGAACGAGCTGGCCACCGGCGACGCCGAGGGCACGGCCCTCGCCGTCGCGAAGGAGCTCAACATCGACGAGGTCCACGCCGAGGTCTCGCCCGAGGACAAGCACGCTCTGGTCGAGCGCCTGCACGGCGAGGGCCTGTCCGTCGCCATGGCCGGCGACGGCGTCAACGACGCCCCCGCGCTGGCGGCGGCCGATGTCGGGATCGCCATGGGCACGGGCGCCGACGTGGCCGTCGAAAGCGCGGGCGTGACGCTGGTGAAAGGCGACCTGAACGGCGTGGTCCGCGCCCGCCGGCTGGCCGAGGCGACCATGCGCAACATCCGCCAGAACCTGTTCTTCGCCTTCGTCTACAACGCGGCCGGCGTCCCCCTGGCCGCGGGCGTTCTCTACCCGATCTTTGGCCTTCTGCTGTCCCCCGTGGTGGCCGCGGCGGCGATGAGCCTGTCCTCCGTCTCGGTGATCGGCAACGCGCTCAGGCTGCGGGCGGTCCGGCTGCACGACCCGGACTGACGCGGGCAAGTCCAGGGCCGCCCCCGCTCCCGGGCGGCGGAGGCCGGGGTGTCACGGCTGCGGGCTCGTCCGCCGCCGGACCATAAATCGGAGGAATTCGCCATGTACGGCGATGCGATGGGTGATGGAATGATGGGCTTCGGAATGGGCTACGGCTGGCTGTTCGGCCTGCTGCTGATCGTTCTGGCCGTGCTGGCGATCGCGGCGTTGGTCAAATACCTGCGCAAGTAGGTTCGCCGTCGCCTGGCATCGCCGCTCCGGCCTCCTGCGGACATCTGCGTTGCGTTCCTCGAGACGTGAGCAGCAACCTGTTCTTTCGCACGTCGGAAGACGGGGCCGGAGAAGCCGCCGGGCCGGAGGTGCGTAGTCTTTCCCCGCCCGGCGGTTTAGAAAGATCGTGATTGCCAGACGCGCGAATTCCGACCGGACGGCTCGCGCTCGGTCAGCGCGTGCCTCGGTTCGGACCTTCGCCGCGCGTACTATGAGCGTCCGCTGTGGGCCGTCAGCGTCAGCCTTGCCGACGGCCCTCCTCGCGCTCATCGGAAGCGGCCGTGGCGATCAACGGAGGCTGGAAACGACTGAGGCCGAGGCAGCCTGCTGGTCCTGTGGCGCTGCCTGGCGGTTCTCGTCCGACATCACTGGGCACCGCTGCCGCGGGCGATAGCGGGGACTGTGCCTAAAGCCGTCGGTCTCGCGGAGAACGTTGGATCTCGGGCCCGATCGCACGGACGCCACCCAGATCGAAGTCAACCGCATCGTGTTTGGGAAGTTTGATGCATCTCAATAGCTTGAAAGGCTCTTCACCAAAGCGGCGCAGTCAACAGGTTCGGAGAATATCGGCCCGTAGAGACCGTTCTCGGGAATCTTCGCAACCTGGCGGGTGAATGGCCGAGACCCTATAACCCTCGCCCCCAACGAAAAAATCCGGCCGGAGCCGGATCTGTTCGTGCTGTTCGCGCGGGGCGAGTGGCGGAGAGGGTGGGATTCGAACCCACGGTAGAGTCACCCCTACAACGGTTTTCGAGACCGCCCCGATCGACCACTCCGGCACCTCTCCGCACGTCCGTGGTCAGGACGGCGCGACGTGTAGCGGGGGCGCGGGAGGGATGCAAGAGGGGCGTCGCACGAATTCTGCGCGCCGTGGAGGGAGCCTTCGCGCGCCGTCTTGTCGGGGGCTCGCGCTCCCGGGAAGCGCGGCGGCTCATGAGGCGTTCTGGCGTCGAGCGGGGCGGCGGCGTGGCTCGCGCCGCCTGCCGCAAGCGGGGGCCAACCGTCGGCGGCCTCCCACGGGCACGCGCCGCGGTCACCGCTTTCCAATGGGTGCGCGCGAGGCAGGATGCGATGACGTTGGTCCTTTAGAGCTCCTGCGCGCGGCCGTCCCTCGTGGGCGCGCACCGGTCCTTGTTGGGTCGACGCGTGAGGTGGAGTGCAGGCGCAGGTGAGGTGCAATGGTCCGCGCGAACGCCGCCGGCACTCGTCTCAGGTGCGCGCGCTCCGCGGGCGGGCGGCGAGGTGGGATGGGGCGGGAGCATCTGCGTGGGATGGACAGCGCGGGCGATCGCTCGGGCGGGCACGGGAACTCTCGAGGACTTCGAGTGGTTGCGCCGACCGGAAAGGCGGGCGAGCGGGGGCGCTCCAGGGCCGTCTGCGCGCAAGGATCCCGCAGTCGTCGCGGGCGGGGCGGGAGAAGCGAGGCGCGCAAGGGGGAGGCGCGGGCGG
>CAXGVP010000837.1:0-2238 GCA_964013055.1 uncultured Albimonas sp. | reverse complement strand
ACGTCGGCGGTCTCGAACGGATTGCGCTCGGGGTCCGAGAGCGACTCGGCGAAGCCGCCCGCCTCGCGCACCATCAGCAGGCCCGCAGCCATGTCCCAGGGCTTCAGCCCGCGCTCCCAGAACCCGTCGTAGCGGCCCGCGGCCACCCAGGCGAGATCGAGCGCCGCCGCCCCGAAGCGACGCACGCCCGCGCAGCGGGGCATCAGCTTCGAGAGGTCCCTCAGCGTCGCCGGCAGCCCCTCGGTGCCCGCGAACGGGATGCCGGTGGCGAACAGCATCTCGGTCATGTCGCGGCGCGAGCTGACCCTCAGGCGACGGTCGTTGAGCCAGGCGCCGGCGCCCTTCTCGGCGGCGAAGATCTCGTCCTTGGTGGCGTCGAGGATCACCGCGGCGACCACCTCGCCCTTGTGCTCCAGCGCGATCGAGATCGCCCAGTGCGGCAGGCCGTGCAGGAAGTTGGTGGTGCCGTCCAGCGGGTCGACGATCCAGCGCCGGGTCTGGTCGGCGCCCTTGATCTCCTTGCCCGATTCCTCGCCCAGCCAGCCGTAGGCGGGACGCGCCTCCATCAGCTCGCGCTTGATGGTCTCCTCGGCCTTGAGGTCGGCGCGCGAGACGAAGTCCGCGGCGCCCTTGCGGGAGACCTGCAGGTTCTCGACCTCGCCGAAGTCGCGCAGCAGCCCGCGGGCGGCCTTGCGCGCGGCCTTGATCATCACGTTGAGATTGGCGGAGCCGCTTGCGGACATGTCTTGGTTTCTCCTCGAGGCGCCCCGCCGCCCCGGGCGGGAGGCGATCGGCGCCGCGGTCAGCTCAGGCCGCCGCGGATCGGGGGCCTGCGGAATGCGTGAGCCGCGCCGGGGGCCGGCGCGGCGTCGTTCTGGGCGGATCCGGCGGACGCGCGCGCCCGGCGGGGATCACTTCAGCTCGGTCTCGACGAAGCGCAGCTCGCCGTCGCCGGCGTTTATCACGTCGTGGGCGACGCCCTTCTGGCGAAAGTAGCTCACGCCGGCGGTCATCTGCACGCGGGTGGCCGCGCCGTCGGGCCCGACGATGTCGACGGGCTGGCTGGTGACCGGGGTCACCACGTAGTCCATCTGGTGCGTGTGCCAGCCGGTCGCCTGGCCGGGCGCGAAGACCCACTCGGTCACCCGCACGCGGTCGTTGTCGACCATCTGATTGTGCGAGGCCGCGGGCTTCGCGGCATAGCCTTCCGGCGCGGGGGTCTCGAGGCACATGGTCAGGCGCGCTCGACGTATTCGAAGGTCTCGGTGTTCACCACCACCTGCTCGCCCGTGCCCACGAAGGGGGGGACGGTGATGCGCACGCCGTTGTCGAGGGTGGCGGGCTTGTAGGAGTTGGCGGCCGTCTGGCCCTTCACCACCGGCTCGGTCTCCTCGATGGTGCAGGTCACCTTCTCGGGCAGCTGCACCGAGAGCGCCTCTTCCTCGTAATACTCGATGACCGCGGTCATGCCGTCCTGCAGGAACGGACGGCGGTCGCCCAGCAGGTCTGCGGGCAGCGCGATCTGCTCGAAGGTCTCGCTGTCCATGAAGGTCAGCATGCCGTCGGTCTCGAACAGGAACTGCTGGTCTTTCTGCTCGAGGCGCACGCGCTCGACCTTGTCGGCGGAGCGGAAGCGCTCGTTGAGCTTGGTGCCGTTGCGCAGGTTCTTGAGCTCCACCTGCGCGAAGGCGCCGCCCTTGCCGGGCTTCACGTGGGCGGTCTTCACCGCCACCCACAGGCCGCCGTCGTGCTCGATGATGTTGCCGGGGCGGATTTCGTTGCCGTTGATCTTCATCGAAGCGCCTATGTTCGGTTCCGTCGGCCGCCTCGGAAGCGGGGGCCGCGCACGCCATGCGCGCCGGGCGCGGACCGCGCCCGGCGCAGTCCGCGCCCGGGCGCGATCCGCGCGGGGTATAGCCGCGCCCCGCCTTCGGGGCAAGCCGCCGCGGCGCCCTGCCCGCGCCCGGCTGGCCGCGAGCGGGGCGCCCGGGCCCGCAGGCGCCCTGCGGGCGGGCCGGGTCCGGGGACGGCGGCGGCGCTGGGACGGCGCGGGCTCAGGCGTCGAATCCCTCCAGGAAGCCGCCGTAGCGCGGGCGATCGGCGGCGGGGGCCGGCCCGCCCGCGCGGGGGGCGGCGACCAGCGCCAGCCCGCTGGCGGGCGCGCCGGCCTCGCGCAGCGCCTCGGCCGCGGCCCGCAGGTCGCCGCGCCGGGGCTCGCCCCAGCGCATCAGCAGCAGG
>CAXGVP010000836.1:0-2239 GCA_964013055.1 uncultured Albimonas sp. | reverse complement strand
GACCTCCGGGCGCAGGGCGCCGCGCAGGGCGACCGCGCCCGCGCCGGCGGCCGCGAGGGCGAGGAAGCGGCGCCGCCTCATGCCGCCGGCTCCGGGCGGGCGACGGGGCGACGGACGGGGCGCGGGGCGCGGGCGGCCAGCACCAGCGGCACGCACTGGCGCGGATCGTCGTGGATCGTCACGCAGTCGAGGCACTGGAAGCACTCGGAATAGTCCACCTTTCCGGTGGGCTCGATGGCTCCGTAGGGACAGCGCACCCGGCACAGCTGGCAGGGAGAGCCGCATTGCACCCGCCGCGGGATCCAGTCGCGGACCCTCAGCAGCCCGCCGATCGCCATCACCGCGCCCAGCGGGCAGACATATCGGCAGAACCCCTTGAACAGCATCGTGCCCAGGACCAGCCAGCCGCCGGCATAGGCGACGTAGATCCAGTCGCGGTCGAAGCCGGTGGTGACGGCGGTCTTGAAGGGCTCGATCTCCGCCCAGGTCTCCACGCGGCCGGGGTCGAGGAAGACCGCGGCGACCAGGCCTGCCAGAGCCAGGTATTTCAGCGACTTCAGGCGGCGGTCCCAGCGGGGCGAGGGCTCGATCCGCGGCAGGCGCAGGCGGCGGCCGAGGTGGTGGGCGAGCTCCTGCATCGCGCCGAAAGGGCAGAGCCAGCCGCAGAACAGGCCCCGGCCGAAGGCGACGAAGCCGGCGATGGCCGCCGCCCAGACCAGGAGCGAGAACGGGTCGTAGAGGAGGAAGCCGAAGTCGCCCCCCTCCCACCCGGTGCGGATCACGCCCAGCACGGTGACGATGGACAGCTGCCCCTGCCCCCACCAGCCCACGATGCCCACCACCGCGCCGAGGATCGCCAGCCGGATCGCCGTGACCCTCCGCGTCCCCGCCAGCCGCCGCATCCCCGGCCCGAGCGCGAGCCCGAGCCCCGCGAGGCCCAGCGCCAGCGCCCCCAGGTCCGCGGCCCGCCCCCGCAGCGCCTCGGCCCAGGGGGGCAGCGCGCGGGGGGCGGCGGGGCGCTTGAAGAACCGCTCGGGCGTGGCGTGCTCCACCTTCAGGGGGCGGGTTCCGATCTGCGGCTGGAAGGAGCCGTGTTCGCGCACCGCCAGCAGCTCCAGCGTCCACGGGCGGGAGGGGTCGAAGCCCAGCCGGCGGTCGGTGCGCAGGATCATCGCCCGGCCCTCGGGCGCGCCGGGGGCGAGCTCCACGAAAAGATCCGCGTCGCGCAGCGACACCGGCAGCCCGTCCTGCCCGGCGGAGATCAGGTCCGGCGCCGTGTTGCGCACGAAGTCGTCGGAAACCAGCCCGTGCCGCCCCGCTTCGATCAGCAGGATCGGCTCGTCATGGGGCGAGATCTCGCGGAAGGCGTCCAGTTCCGCCAGCGTCTCCGGCGCCAGCGCCGCGCGGGCGATCGAGCGGGGGCCGAGATCGGCGATCCACAGGTCGAGGAACGGCGCGTCCGGGTCGCCCCGCGGGCCGTCGTCCTCCCACAGGGAACCGGAGAAGAGGGCCTGCACCTCGCCCTCGGTCACGATGTGGCGGGAGACGACGCCGCTCGCGGCCATCGCGGCCCAGTCCAGCGCCTCGTCATGGTCGGGATCGGGGACGGCGGCGGGGGGGCGGGCGACGCCCTGGAGATGGTCGCGCGCGACCGCGTGGGCGGCGGCCAGCACGCTCTCGTGGGCGATGCGGATCGAGGCGGTCGCCTTGGTCACCCCGTCGAGATAGACCAGCGACGACGCCGCGTCCGGCGCCCCGTAGGGCGTGCCCACCACCAGGGTCGAGGCGATGCTCTCCCCCCTGTATTGCTCGAAGAAGGCATGGAACGGCGCCTGCCCGAGGCCCGAGACGAAGATCGGCTCGTTATGCGACAGCAGGCGGACGTCCAGGAACCGCCCCTGCGCATCCAGGGTCGCCAGCGCGTCGATGGGCGCGCCGGAGAAGCCGGGCAGGGGGGCGAGCGGCTCGGTCTGGAAGACATGGCCGGCGGGGGCGCCGCCGGAGGTCTGGATCGTCCAGATGCCGCGCGGGTCCACCTGCTCGCCCAGGCTGTAGGGCGGGACCACGAGGTCGGCCAGCGCCTCGCGCGGCAGGGGCTCGGCCCCGGCCGGCAGGACGGAGGCGGTCAGCAGGGCGAGGGGGCCGCAAAGGGCCCGGCCGGGGAGGAGACGGGGCAGGCGCATGCGCCCAGCCTAGGCCCGCGGCCGGTCGCGGACGTATTCGACGTAGGTCGCAGATG
>CAXGVP010000835.1:0-2241 GCA_964013055.1 uncultured Albimonas sp. | reverse complement strand
TCTCGCGGTCTGCGGCTGGCGCAGGTCTCGGGGGGATGGCGCGGCGGCCGCGGCTCAGGTCAGGCGGGCCACCACGAACTCGACGACCCCTTCCAGCGCCGCGCGCAGCGGCGAGTCAGGGAAGGCGGCCAGCGCCTCGCGCGCCTCGGCGGCATAGGCGCGGGCGCGGGTCTCGGACCCGGTCAGGGCGTCGGCGGCGGCCATCAGCGACAGCGCCTGGTCGAGGTCGCCCTCGCGCTGGTCGCGCTTCTCGATCACCCGCTTCCAGAAGGCGCGGGCCTCGTCGTCGGGCGCGGCCTCGACGGCCAGCAGCACGGGCAGGGTGACCTTGCCCTCGCGGAAGTCGTCGCCGGTGTTCTTGCCCAGGTTGGCCGAGGCGCCGCCGTAGTCCAGCACGTCGTCCACGATCTGGAAGGCCATGCCCAGCGCGGTCCCGTAGGTCTTCAGCGCCTCGACCTGCGCCTCCGGCGCCCCCGCGATCACCCCGCCGACCTCGGTCGCGGCGGCGAACAGCGCCGCGGTCTTGCCGTGGATCATCTGCAGGTAGGCCGCCTCGCCGGTGCCCAGGTCGTTGGCGGTGGCCAGCTGGAGCACCTCGCCCTCGGCGATCACCGCCGAGGCGTTGGCCAGGATGTCGAGCACCCGCAGGCTGCCCGCCTCGGTCATCAGCTGGAAGCTGCGCGCAAACAGGTAGTCGCCCACCAGCACCGAGGACTTGTTGTCCCACAGCAGGTTGGCGGTCGGGCGGCCGCGGCGCTGCGCGCTCTCGTCGACCACGTCGTCGTGCAGCAGGGTGGCGGTGTGGATGAACTCCACCGTGGCCGCCAGCTTCACGTGATCGTCGCCGCCGTAGCCCGCCATGCGCGCCGAGGCCAGCGTCAGGATCGGGCGCAGGCGCTTGCCGCCGGCCTCGACCAGGTGGCGCGTCACCTCCGGGATCCGCGGCGCGTGCTCGGAGGCCATGCGCTCGGCGATCAGCCGGTTCACCGCCTCCAGGTCCTCGGCCACCAGCGCCATCAGGCGCGCGAACGCGTCGAGCGAGGCCGCGCGGTCGGGCTGGGTCAGGGCGGCGGGGGAGGAGGGCGCGGTCACGGGCGGCATCGGGTCCGTTCGAAGCGCGCGTCGCGCCTGGGGCGGCTGCGCGGAGTGTCGGGTCGGCGCGCCCGCGTCTCGACGGGCGGGGCCTTGCGGGGTAACCCTGCGGGCATGATCGAGCTGATGCGCACGACCAACCCCGCCACGATCGCCTTCGCTACGGCCCTGCTTCGCGGCGAGGGTATAGACTGCTTCGTATTCGACGTCCACACGAGCGTCCTCGAGGGCAGTCTGGGCGTTCTGCCGCAGCGCCTCATGGTTGCGCGCGACCAGGCCTTCCGGGCCCGCGCCGTGCTGCGCGACAACGACCTGGGCGCCGAGCTGACCCCGGAGCGCCGCGCGTGATCCCGCCGGCCGGCGCCCGCGCGCCCCGGCAGGCCCGGGCCCGCCCGCCCGCAGCCGACGCCCCCCGCCCCGCGCCGCGCGCCCGGCGCGCCCCGGTCGGGAGGCCCGCGCATGCACGCCCATGACCCGCGCTTCGACGAGGCCGAGCTCACCCGCGACGCCTTCCTCGGCGGGCGGGTGATGCTGCGCCAGCCCCGCCGCGGCTACCGCGCCGCCACCGACCCGGTGCTGCTGGCCGCCGCCTGCCCCGCGCAGGCGGGCGAGCGGGTGCTGGACCTCGGCTGCGGCGCCGGCGCGGCGGCGCTCTGCCTCGCCGCCCGGATCCCCGGGCTGGAGCTGCACGGGCTCGAGATCCAGCCCCCCTACGCCGCGCTGGCCCGCCGCAACGCCGCCGAGGCCGGCGAGATCCTCACGGTGCACGAGGGCGACATGGCCCATCCCCCCGCGACCCTGCGCGCGCTGTCCTTCGACCATGTGCTGACCAACCCGCCCTGGTATCCCCCCGGCGCCCCGGCGCCCGACGACGCCGGCCGCTCGCGCGCCCATGTCGAGGTGGCCCCGGTCGCCGAGTGGATCGCCGCCGCCCTGCGCCGCCTGCGCCCGGGCGGGCGCATCGCGGCCATCCACCGGGCCGAGGCGCTGGGCCGGATCCTGGTGGCGCTCGACGGCCGCGCCGGCGACATCCGCATCCTGCCGCTCTCCGCGCGCGAGGGCCGCGCCGCCCGCCGGGTGATCGTCACCGCGCGGAAGGGCGCCCGGGGCCCGCTCGCGCTGCTCGCCCCGCTGGTCCTGCACGCCGGC
>CAXGVP010000834.1:0-2241 GCA_964013055.1 uncultured Albimonas sp. | reverse complement strand
GGTGGTGCCGTTCAGGACGAGCCGCCCTCGCATTCGGGCCGTGGCGCTGGCGTTGATCTTGTAGAGCAGCGTCGCGCCGAAGAGGTAGGTGCCGTCGACTGGTGCCACGAAGTGGTTGTTCGCGGCGTCGAACGCGCCCTGATCGTTGGTGTCGGTGTTGTTGAGGCCAATCTTGGTCCAGGTTCCGACGCCGACATAGTTGTCGTCGTTCGTGTACGCCTTGAAGCGGGGCAGCCGGGGCTGGTCGACGATGCCGATGGCGTTGTCGACGCTGAGCCCGTCGAAGAACGTGCTGCCGTCGGCGGAGACCGAGAGTCGGAAGCGGTCGGAGCCGAAGAGCCCCACAAGCGCCTGGTCGCGAAGGCGGTCTGCAGCGCTAGCCCGAGTTCGTCCCCGCGGCCTCCTCTTCCTCAGGACCGCAGCTGTCGCCGCCGAGCGGCGATGGCTCTGTGGCTGGCGATCACTCAGCTGACGCCTGGATTTGACAGTCGCCCCAACAGCCCCCGCACATTCGACACCGACCACCGCCCGCCGCGCCGCGTGAGCATCCCTCGCTCGTTCAGCGCCGCCGCTATGCCTCGCAGGCTGGTCACGCCGTCGGCCTGGATCGCTTCGATGACCGGCGCGAGGTCGTGTGCGAAGGCATCGGCGTTCTCGGAAACGGTCCTGCGCAGCGAGGCGCCTCTGTCGGTCGCCTTTCGCAGCGCCGTCGCCCCATTGGGATTGCCCAGCTTCACGCCGCGCGCCTTCGCTGCCGCCAGCGCCTCCTTCGTGCGCCGGGAGATTGCGCGGCGCTCCTGCTCGGCGACGAGCGCCATGATCCCGACGGTGAGATCGTTGGCTTCGGGCATGTCGGCGGCGAGGAAGCGGACGCCGCTGGCGCGCAGGGCCAGAAGGAAGGCGGCGTTGCGCGAGAGGCGGTCGAGCTTGGCGATGACGAGGGTGGCGCCGGTGACCTTGGCGAGGTGGAGGGCCTTCGCCAGTTCAGGGCGGTCCGCCTTGCGGCCGCTCTCGACCTCGGTGAAGCGGCCGAGCAGGGTCGCGGCCCTTGCGTCGACCAATTGCTCGATCGCGCGACGCTGGGCTTCGAGGCCCAGGCCGCTGCGGCCCTGGCGAGCCGTGGAGACGCGCTCGTAGGCGACGATGCGCAGGGGCGAGCGTGGGTCCGCCATGGGTGTTCAGACCTGCCAAACGTTGGTTTGGCAGGTGTGTACGGTGAGTTGGCCGAGATCTCGTAGCGCTTTCCGAGGGTCGACTTCAGAGGTCGGCATCCGTCTCGTCGAGGCTGACGTCGATCACGTTTCTGGACTGTCGATCGAGTTGCTCGGCGAGGCGCTCGCGGGCGGGCTTGCCGTCGGGCGAGACCCAGGTGATCTCGATCTTCGAGGGCAGGTCCATCCTCGGGTCCGCGGCGGCCACGCGGGTTCGCGACGCCGGCGTCATGCCGAACTCGGCCATGTAGCGGCCCATCAGCTCCAGCTGCTTGTTGGCGATGCCCATCCAGGGCGACTGCTGGACATGGCCCGAGGGCGACTTGATCAGGGCAGGGCCCTGGGCGAGCTTCTCCTCGGCCTCCACCCATCGGCCATAAGCCTGGCAGTAGGCGGCGAGCCCCGCGCGGTCGACGACGGTGAACACGCCCATGTCGTGCAGCACCTGCGCCACCCGGTCCCATTCCTCGCGCGCCACGTCGGAGAGATGGACAGGGCAGGAGGGCATTCCATCGGGCGGCTGGGGCTCGGCATGGTTCAGCGCCCGCTTGCCGGGGTTGCCCTGCGCGCGTTTCAGGGCGGTCGGCTTGGGCTTGCGGCCACGGGTCATGCCGGCGGTCCTATTGCAGCGTTCAATTCCTGTTGATTTGAGTCTGCGTTTCTTAGGGTTGAGTGGTCGTCGCGGATGCTGATGGAGGTTGATTCCCAATGATCGTGTTCAGTTCGTCCCACCCGATCGACGCCGCTCTCGATGCCCATGTCGAAGCCGAAGAGGAGCTTGGACGCCTTCGGGCCGTCGCCCATGCTCTCTTCGACAAGCGTCCCTGCGACATCGTCTGGCAGGATGCGAAGCGGATGAAGCGCCTTGCGTCCCGGCTCCGCGACCTTTCGGCTGAGTTCGAGGCCGACGCTGGAAAGCAATGAGATTGCTTCGGTAATCGTGGATCGCCCCGGCGGATCGAGCGAACACGTCTTCAGCCCGAAGGAGACGCCGCCATGACCCGCCCCGACGCCCTCGCCGCCTTCCTCG
>CAXGVP010000833.1:0-2253 GCA_964013055.1 uncultured Albimonas sp. | reverse complement strand
CACCTTGCCCGTGGCGCCGGCGGCGAGCAGCAGGTCGGTCTGGCGGCACAGGAAGGCGGGGATCTGGAGGATGTCGACGCCCGCCTCGGCGGCCATGGCGCACTGGTCGGGGGCGTGCACGTCGGTCAGCACCGGCAGGCCGGTGCGCGAGCGGATCTCGGACAGCATCTCCAGCCCCTCCTCCACCCCCGGGCCTCGGCGGCCGGAGAGGGAGGTGCGGTTGGCCTTGTCGTAGCTGGCCTTGAAGACGTAGCCGAGGCCGGCGGCGCGGCAGGCCTCGGACATGGCGCCGGCGATGTCGAGCGCGTGATCGAGCCCCTCCAGCTGGCAGGGGCCTGCGATCACGGTGAGGGGCAGGGCGTTGGAGATCGCGAGATCGCCCACGCGCACGGTCTTGGCGTCGGTCATGGAGGCGTCCTAGCCCGGCGGCGCGGGGGCGTCCAGCGCCTTTGCGCGCGGGGCGCGGCGTTGAAGGGGGGGGAGCGTGCGGGCCGGCGCGGGCGGGGGCGCTCGCCGTCGCGGCGGCGGCGGCGCGAATGCAGGCCGCCCCGGACGCGCGGTCCGGGGCGGCGGGTCGTGTCGGAGGGCGAGCGGCCGGCCTGGCCTCAGCCGTGGACCTTCTTCACCCGGGTCACGATGCCGACGACGATCGAGATCACCGCGGCGAAGAAGCTGAACAGGGCGCCCATCTTGGCCGCGTCCTGCACCGGGCCGGCCGGGAACGCCACCGAGGCCACGAACAGCGCCACCGTGAAGCCGATCGCCGCCACGCAGCCGACCACCACGAGGTCGATCATGCGCATGCCCTCGGGCAGGCCCAGGCGCATCGGCTTCGCCGCCAGCCAGCCCATGAAGGCGATGCCCAGCGGCTTGCCGATCAGCAGGCCCCCGAGGACCAGGAAGGTGGGGGCCGAGATCGCCGAGAACTCGACGCCCGCGTTGGCCAGGCCGAAGAAGAACAGCACCACCTCCACGGGGAGCTTCAGGCCGTGCTCGATCTCGTTGAGCAGGTCGTGCAGATGCTCCTCGGCCTCGGAGAAGAAGCCGAAGCTGACGTCGGCATGGGGGATGGTCATCACCATCGGCAGCAGGCCGAGCGCGGGGTGGATGCCCGATTCCTGGAAGCCGTACCAGCAGATGCAGCCGCCGATCAGGTACGGCCAGAAGCCGAGCTTCGCGCGCACCCAGGTGGAGTTGGGCCGGTCCTGCTTGCCGCGATCCATGCGCCGGGGCAGCCAGTTGGCGAGCAGGTAGGTGCCCACGGCCGCGGCGACCGAGAGCAGCAGCCACTGGGGCGCGAGCTCGGCCGAGGGGTAGAAGATCGCGAGAATGATCAGCCCCGCCGCGTCGTCGGCGATGGCGAGCAGCAGCAGGAAGCGGACCGCCGGGTGGCCGGCGCCGAAGACCATGCGGCCCACGAGGTAGGAGAAGGCGATGTCGGTCGCCGTGGGGATCGCCCAGCCGCGGGAGACCGCGTCGTAGGTCTCCGACCCCATCACCATGGCGAGGCCGAGGTAGACCGCGATCGGGCCCAGCATGCCGCCGGCGGTCGCCACCAGCGGCGTCATCGCCTTCTTGCCGCGGAGCGAGCCGTTCTCGAGCGCGACGGCCTCCCAGACCTCCTTGCCGGCGATGGCGAAGAACAGGGCCATCAGCACGTCGTTGATCAGGTAGTGGAAGGTGAGGGTGCGGTGGGCATGGCCCTCGGCGTCGACGTGGAGGTGGCCGATGAAGAAGTCGTCGATCAGCGGGAACTCGACGAAGTGGTGGTAGCTGTCGGGGGAAAGGTTGGCCCAGCCGAGGGCCACGAGGGCTCCGGCGATCAGGAGCAGCGAATACTCCGAAACGAACGACCAAAGTTTGTACATGCCCCGGCTCCCACCCTGTCTTCGGCCGCCCGGCGGCGGGGGGCCGGCCGGGGGCTGCATCGGACTTGGTTAGGCGATCAGGCCGGTGGCGGCAATGCGCGATGCCGCGTTTCGACGCCGCGGGCGGGGGCGCCGCGTCGGGCGGTGCGCCTGCGGGGCGGTCGGGCCCGCGGCGCGGGGGGAGCGGCGGCGCCTGGGGCGGGGCCTGCGGCGGGCCGGGGCCGGGGATCAGATGAGAGGCGCCTGCGGCGGGCGGCGGGAGCGCCGCGTCGGGCGGTGCGCCTGCGGGGCGGTCGGGTTCGCGGCGCGGGGCGGGCGTCGGCGCCTGGGGCGGGGCCTGCGGCGGGCCGGGGCGGGGGATCGGATGCGAGGCGCCTGCGGCGGG
>CAXGVP010000832.1:0-2258 GCA_964013055.1 uncultured Albimonas sp. | reverse complement strand
CCCAGGAAGGCGGCGACCACCGCATAGGCGGGCCAGGCGCACTGCACAATCCGCTCGAGCCACAGCGCCCGCAGGGCGCGCCTCGTCTGGCGGGCGATGCGGGCCGCGACCGGGTCGACGCCCTCAGCGCCGTCCTGCGGGTCGGTCCGGGGGTCCTCGGTGGGACGGGTCATTCAGCGGCCCTCCGCGCCAGGGGCCCCGCGCGACCGAGGTCGGGCGCGTCGAGGCAGGTCGCCCCGAGGCACGGTTCCGCCGACGGGCGGTTCCGGACCTCAGGCGGTCCAGGAGGGGATGGTATCGCGCGCGAGCATCTCTTCAAAGCTGGGACGCGCGCGGACCACGGCGAATTGATCGCCGTTCACCAGGACCTCGGGGACGAGTCTACGGCCATTGTATTCAGAAGACATGACCGCGCCATAGGCCCCTGCGGAGCGGAATGCGACCAGATCGCCCGCCTCGAGCCGCGGCAGCGGCCGGGCCTTGGCGAAGGTGTCGCCGGATTCGCAGATCGGGCCGACCACGTCGATCTCGGCCTTCTCGACGCCCGGCGCGGGCTCCTTCAGCGGCACGATGTCGTGCCAGGCGTCGTACATCGCCGGCCGGATCAGGTCGTTCATTGCGGCGTCCAGAACCAGGAACTCCCGCCCCTCGCCCTGCTTGCGGTAGATCACCTGCCCGACGAGGATCCCGGCGTTGCCGGCGATCAGGCGGCCGGGCTCGATCTCGATCTCGCAGCCGAGGTCGCCGACGGTGCGCTTGATCAGGGCGCCGTAGTCGAAGGGCAGCGGGGGGGCCTCGTTGGCCTGGCGGTAGGGGATGCCGAGGCCCCCGCCGAGGTCGATGCGGCGGATGTCGTGGCCGTCCTCGCGCAGAAGGGTGGTGAGCTCCGCGACCTTTGCGAAGGCGCTCTCGAAGGGCGCGAGGTCGGTGAGCTGGCTGCCGATATGCACGTCGACGCCGATCACCTCGATCCCGGGCAGGGATTTCGCGCGGGCATAGGCCTCGCGGGCGCGGGAGATCGGGATGCCGAACTTGTTCTCCGACTTGCCGGTGGCGATCTTGGCGTGGGTCTTCGCGTCGACGTCCGGGTTCACGCGCAGGGCAACGGGGGCGGTCGCGTTGTGGGCGACGGCGACCTGGGAGACGAGCTCCAGCTCCTCGAAGCTCTCGACGTTGAGCTGGCGGACGTTGTGGGCGAGCGCGAAGGCGATCTCGTCCGCGGTCTTGCCGACGCCCGAGAACACCACCCGGCCGCCGGGCACGCCCGCGGCCAGCGCCCGGCGGAACTCGCCCTCCGAGACCACGTCCATGCCGGCGCCGAGATCGCCCAGCGTCTTGAGCACCGCGAGGTTGCCGTTGGCCTTGACCGCATAGGCGATCAGGTGGGGCATCCCCGAAAGCGCCTCGTCGAACACCCGGTAGTGCCGGGTCAGCGTGGCGGTCGAGTAGATATAGAGGGGCGTGCCCACCGCCGCGACGATGTCGGCGACGCGGACCTCTTCGGCATGGAGCTCGCCGTTGCGGTAGAGGAAGTGATCCATGGAAGTCCCCCGGGGAAGCGTTGCGAGGCGGGGTAAGGCGGAAACACCCGCGGAACAAGGGGCAAGC
Organism: uncultured Albimonas sp.; assembly: GCA_964013055.1. Taxonomy (GTDB): domain Bacteria; phylum Pseudomonadota; class Alphaproteobacteria; order Rhodobacterales; family Rhodobacteraceae; genus Albimonas. Next base: position 650 of record CAXGVP010000832.1, on the reverse strand, counting down.
GGTCTACAGGCGCCCTGCGGGCGGGCTTGGCTGCGGGGCGCTGTTGGCAAGGGCTGGAGGAATTCTCGAGCGGGGGAGCCTCCGGCGGGCTCCTGACTCACCCAAGAACAAGCCCCGCGCCTGTCCTCCGGAGCCGTCCGTCGCTTGGGCTGCCTGAGCGACTCGCCCCCTCCGGTCAAGGACAAGCCCCGCTGCGCGGGGTCGCTTCGCGATCCTTGACCCGGGGGGCCGAGTCGCTCTGATCGGCATCAGCGAGAGACGGCTCCGGAGAACAGGCGCTCCCGGCAGGCCGCGCCGGGCGCTCAGCCGGCGAGGTGGGCGGCGGCTTCGGCGGGGTCGAGGCGGCCGTCGTAGAGGGCGCGGCCCGAGATCACGCCGTCGAGGGGCGCGCCGCAGGCCTTGGCCGCGCGGATGTCGTCCATGGAGGAGACGCCGCCCGAGACGATGATCGGGATCGCGACGGCATGCGCCAGCGCCGCGGAGGCCGCGATGTTGGGGCCCTGCATGGCGCCGTCGCGGTCGATGTCGGTGTGGATGATCGCGGCGACGCCGGCGTCCTCGAAGCGGCGGGCGAGATCGACGGCTTCGATGTCGGTGGTCTCGGCCCAACCCTCGACCGCGGCCATGCCGTCGCGGGCGTCGATGCCCAC
>CAXGVP010000831.1:0-2261 GCA_964013055.1 uncultured Albimonas sp. | reverse complement strand
CGCCGTGGAGCCTCCGCCGTGGAGCCTCCGCCGTGGAGCCTCCGCCGTGGAGCCTCCGCCGTGGAGCCTTCGCCGGGAAGCCTCGGCCGGGAAGGCTCGGCCGAGGGGTTTGCGCCGGCAGGCGGCCCGCGGTCAGAGCGTCTGGTGGCGGGGACCGGCCGCGGGCGCCGGGGCGATCCGCCCCGGCCTGACGGCCGCGTGGCGCCGGCGGGCCTGCGGCGTGGTTGGAGATCCTTCCGATGGGGGCGCTCTATGCCTGGCATGGCAGGGGCGCGCAGTCCTGGGCGCTCGGCGACGATCCAGCAGCGACGCTCAGGGCCTTGGAGCGGCGACGGTCACGGGGCTCGCGCCAGGCCTGACGGTCGGGCGGGCGTGGCGATGGGCGCCGCGCGACAGGGTATTAGAAGGGCCGCGGCGCGACGGGGAGCGCGATACGGGCGCGGCGCGGCGGGGGGCATGAGAAAGGCCGCGGCCCGGTGAGGGGCCGCGGCCTGTCCTGGCCGGCGCGGGGCGCGGGATCAGAAGCTGCGGGGCAGGCCGAGGACGTGCTCGGCGACGTAGCTCAGGATCAGGTTCGTGGAGATCGGGGCCACCTGGTAGAGGCGCGTCTCGCGGAACTTGCGCTCGACGTCGTATTCAGCCGCGAAGCCGAAGCCGCCGTGGAACTGGATGCAGGCGTTGGCGGCCTCCCACGAGGCGTCGGCGGCGAGCAGCTTGGCCATGTTGGCCTGGGCGCCCATGTCGACGCCCTCGTCGAAGCGCCTGGCCGCCTCGAAGCGCATCAGGTCGGCGGCCGAGGTGTTGACGTAGGCCCGCGCGATCGGGAACTGCACGCCCTGGTTCTGGCCGATGGGACGGTCGAAGACGATCCGCTCCTTGGTGTAGGCCGAGACCTTGTCGATGAACCACCAGGCGTCGCCAATGCACTCGGCGGCGATCAGGGTGCGCTCGGCGTTGAGGCCGCCGAGGATGATCTTGAAGCCCTTGCCTTCCTCGCCGATGAGGTTTTCTTCGGGAATTTCAAGATTGTCGAAGAACAGCTCGTTGGTCTCGTGGTTGACCATGTTGCGGATGGGCTTGACCTCCATCCCCTTGCCGATGGCGTCCTTCAGGTCGACCATGAACACCGACAGGCCGTCGGACTTCTTCTTGACCTCCGACAGCGGCGTGGTGCGGGCCAGCAGGATCATCAGGTCCGAGTGCTGGACGCGGCTGATCCACACCTTCTGGCCGTTCACCACATACTTGTCGCCCTTCTTGACCGCGGTGGTCTTGAGCTTGGTGGTGTCGGTGCCGGTGGTCGGCTCGGTGACGGCCATCGACTGCAGGCGCAGCTCTCCGGTGGCGATCTTGGGCAGCCAGCGGGCCTTCTGCTCGTCCGAGCCGCCGCGCAGCAGGGTGCCCATGTTGTACATCTGCCCGTGGCAGTGACCGGCGTTGCCGCCCGAGCGGTTGATCTCCTCCATCACGATGGTGGCTTCGGTGAGCCCCAGGCCGGAGCCGCCGAATTCCTCGGGGATCATCGCCGCCAGCCAGCCGGCGTTGGTCAGCGCGTCGATGAACTCCACCGGGTAGGTGGCTTTCTCATCGTGGTTGCGGTGGTACTCGGCGGAGAACTCCGAGCACAGCGCGCGCAGGGCTTCGCGCAGGTCGGCATGGGCGTCGGCTTCGAAGGGCATGTCGGTCCTCGATGGCTGAGGGGCGCGCGGGAGGGCGCGCCGGAAAGGGTCAGGCGGGTTTGAAGAGCGGGATCGGGCGGCCGGCGATCTGTTGCATGCGGCCGCGCAACGGCGAGCCGATCTCGGCCTCGGCGGTCAGGTGGGCCATGATGCGCGGGCCTTCCTCGAGGTCGGCCAGCGCGATGCGGTAGGGGACCAGCGCGCGGAAGGTCTCGTCCGGGGCGCGGGTGACGACCGTGGCCGAGAACAGGGTGGCGCGGCCGGAGGCCTGGAAGCTCTCGGGCTGGCCGCCGCAGGCGGGGCAGCGGCGGCGCGGAAAGGCCCAGGTCTTCGCGCAGGCGGGGCAGCGCTGCAGCTCGATGCCGGAACTCATGAGGTGCGCTCCATCACCAGGGTGACGTGGGACGACAGGACCCCGCCGTCGCCGTGGTATATCGCATGGGCGGGCTCGGAGGCGATGGCGCGGTCGCCGGCGCGGCCGGTCATCTGCGCCCAGGCCTCGGCCATGTGGGCCATGGCGCCCGCCACCCCGCAGTGGCCGTAGGAGAGCAGGCCCCCGTGGGTGTTGAGCGGCAGCGCGCC
>CAXGVP010000830.1:0-2266 GCA_964013055.1 uncultured Albimonas sp. | reverse complement strand
GGTCGGCGGGGGGCTGGGCGTCGGCAAGGGCGCGCAGCAGGCCCTCGCGCAGGGGGGCGACGTGGCGGTTGGCGCGGGTGATCGCCTCGTAGACCTCGGGGGCGTCGTCGGCGACCATCGCCAGCGCCTCGGCGATCAGCTCCGAGCTGCGGGTGCGGATGCGCGCCCGCCCGGGTCGGGGGGCGACCTCGGACGGGGGCGCCTCGAGGCTCGCCACCGCGCGGGCCAGCAGGTGGGTCAGGCCCTGGGTCATCGCCGCCTGGCGGTCATGGTCCTCGGGCGTGGTCACGATCACCTCCAGCCCCAGCCGCCCGCGCAGGAAGGCCGCCAGCCGCCGCCAGCGCCGGCCCCGCAGCGGGCACAGCACCACCTGGCGCCCCGCCGTGCCGTCCCGCGCGCTGGCGGGGCCGAACATCGGGTGGCTCGCCAGCAGCTCCACCCCCTCGGGCAGGAGCTCGCGCATCAGGCGGGCGGGCTCCTCCTTCACCGAGCACACGTCCACCACCAGCTGCCCAGGCGCCAGGTGCGGGGCCAGTTCGCGCAGCGCCCCGGCGAGCGCGGGCAGGGGGACCGCCAGGATCACGATCTCCGCCGTCGCCTCCCGCGCATCGCGCAGCGCGACGTGGCCCAGCCGCCCGGCCTCGGTCCCCGTGCGGGGATCGAGCACCGAGATCCGCGCATGGGGCGCGAGCGCCGCGGCGAGCAGCCGCCCGAAGGCCCCGAAGCCCACGATGGCGACGGAGGGACGCGGCGCGGCGGCGGCCTGCGGGCGCAGGACGGTGGAGGGGAGGGCAGTGGAGGGGAGGGCGGCGGAGGGGAGTGCGTCCATGGATCCTGGTCCGAAGAAGGGGCCAGGGGTCGGGGAGGGCTCGGGCTCGACCGCTGGCGCGAGGGCGGCGGCGAGCACGACGAGACGCTCCGCTGCCTAGGGCAGCAGGCGATAGACCGAAGCGAAACGGGCGGCGGCGAACGTCATGCGCCCCCTAGACCCGGGTTTCGCGCCGCGGTCAAGCGCGAAGCGGCCTCAGACCCGCTCGCGCACCTGGGCGTAGGCCAGCGCCGAGAAGATCCCCGTGCCGCCCAGCACGTTGCCCGCCAGCGCCGGCGCGGTGTCGAGCAGCAGCGCCTGCGCCAGGCTCATCTCGCCCGCGAAAGTCAGCAGGAACAGCTTGGTCGAACCCGCGACCACGTGGGACATCTCGGCCGCCGCGATGGTCCAGGTCAGCAGCACGATCGCCAGGATCTCGCCTGCGCCGTCCTGGCGGGGCAGGATCCAGACCATCGCCGCGATCACGAAGCCCGCGGGGATGCCGCGCAGGAACTGCTCGGCCGGGCTCAGCGCGGCGTAGGAGCGGGCGATCTCGCGCACCCCCTCGGAGAGCTCGGCCGAGGCGAGCTGCGGCAGGCTCATCGCCGCCGCCGCCGCCGCGCAGCCGGCGAGGTTGGCGACCAGCACCACCGCCCACAGGCGCAGCAGCTGGCCGAGGATCCCCCAGCCGGGGTTGAGGAACACGGGCAGGATCGGGGTGATGGTGTTCTCGGTGAACAGCTGCATCCGCGCCTGCACCACCACCAGGAAGCCGATCGAGTAGCCCAGCCCCGAGACCAGCGGCCGCCACGGCTGGTCGGGCAGCGCCGCGTGCAGGGCGCCCTCGGCCAGCACCGAGAAGCTCAGCGCGATGCCCGCCGCCACCCCGGACCACCACAGGCCGGAGACCGGGCGGCTGAGCTCATGCAGGCCGTCGCGCCGGATGGCTTCGTAGACGACCTCCGAGGGGACGGCGGCGTGCTCCTCGACCTGGCGCAGTTCGTCGCGGTCCAGTTCGATCTCGTCCCCGTGTTCGGCGTGGCTCATCGGCAGGCTCCCTGCAGCGCGGCCCGCGGCGGACGGCGCCTGAGGGCGATATGGCGCGCGGCGGCGGCAAGGCGAGGCCGCGCCCCTCGCGACGGGCTTATGCGGCGGCCCCTGCGCCGGGGAGGGCGGCGGCCGGTCGGGGCCGGGAAGGGGCGCCGCCTCCGGCGTCGGCGCCGAATGGGCGCGGGAGGGGCCTCGTCTCCGCGCGTGCGCCGGAGGGCCGGCCCTCCGACCGCGCAGGGGGGCCCTCCTGCAGGAGCGGCCCGAGGGCGTCGTTCGTGTCGGAGCGCCCGGGGGGCAGCCCCGGCCGTGGGCGCTCGCGCGCGTCGCAGGCGCGGCGACGCCTGCGCTGGGGGCGGCGGCGGCCGCCACGAGGGCCGCGCGGGGCGGGCGTGGGGGGAGGTGGGAGGG
>CAXGVP010000829.1:0-2267 GCA_964013055.1 uncultured Albimonas sp. | reverse complement strand
CTCCCAGCAGGGCATCGAGACGACGCGCGTGCCGATGCCTTCGGCCTGCAGCAGATCGCGGGCGGCGAGCGCGATCTCGACCTCCGAGCCGGTGGCCATCAGGATCACCCGGCGCTTGCCCTCGGCCTCGGCCAGCACGTAGGCGCCCTGCGCGACGAGGTTCTTCGACGAGTGCTTGGTGCGCACCGTCGGCAGGTTCTGACGCGACAGCGCCAGCACCGAGGGGGTCCCCGCGGTGGTCAGCGCGATCTCCCAGGCCTCGGCGGTCTCGACCGCGTCGGCGGGGCGGAACACGTTCATGTTCGGCGTGGCGCGCAGCATCGCCACATGCTCGACCGGCTGGTGGGTGGGGCCGTCCTCGCCCAGGCCGATGGAGTCATGGGTCATCACGTAGGTGACCTGCGCCCCCATCAGCGCCGACAGGCGCATCGCGCCGCGCGCGTAGTCGGCGAAGCACAGGAAGGTGCCGCCGTAGGGCATGCAGCCCCCATGCAGCGCCAGGCCGTTCATGGCCGCGGCCATGCCATGCTCGCGGATGCCGTAGTAGACGTAGCGGCCCTTGCGGCTGTCCACGTCGAAGGTGCCCAGATCCGCGGTCAGGGTGTTGTTCGACCCCGTCAGGTCGGCCGAGCCGCCGATGGTCTCGGGCATCACCGGGTTGATCGCGGCCAGCGCCATCTCCGAGGCCTTGCGGGTCGCGACCTTGGGGGCGTCCTCGGACAGCTGCTTCTTGAGCTTGCGGATCGCGCCCGCCAGCTTCTTCGGGGCCTCGCCGGCGATCACCCGCTCGAACTCGGCCTTCCTGGCGGGGGTCAGCTGGTCGAGGCGGACCTCCCACTGGTAGCGCTCGCCGGCGCCGCGCTTGCCGATCTCGGCCCACTGGCCGGCGACGTCGCCCGGGATCACGAAGGGCGCGTGCGACCAGCCGTAGATCTCGCGGACCTTGGCGATCTCCTCGTCGCCCAGCGGGCTGCCATGGGCGCCGGCGGTGTCCTGCTTCTTGGGCGAGCCGTAGCCGATGTGGGTCTTGCAGGCGACCAGCACCGGGCGGTCGGACTTCTTCGCCGCGCTCAGGGCGCGGTCGATGTCCTCGGGGTCATGCCCGTCGCAGGCAATCGTCTCCCAGCCCGAGGCCGCGAAGCGGGCCAGCTGGTCGGTGGCGTCGGACATCGAGACCTTGCCGTCGATCGAGATGCCGTTGTCGTCCCACAGCACGATCAGCCGGTTGAGCTTCTGCCGGCCGGCGAGGCCGATCGCCTCCTGGCTGACGCCCTCCATCAGGCAGCCGTCGCCGGCGATCACCCAGGTGCGGTGGTCGACGATCTTGCGGCCGAAGCGGGCGGCCATCGACTCCTCGGCCATCGCCATGCCGACGGCGGTGGCGATGCCCTGGCCCAGCGGGCCGGTGGTGGTCTCGATCCCCGGGGCGTGGCCATACTCGGGGTGGCCGGCGGTCTTGTAGCCCAGCTGGCGGAAATTCTTCACCTGCTCCAGGTCCATGCCCGGGTAGCCGGTCAGGTGCAGCAGCGCGTAGAGCAGCATCGAGCCGTGGCCCGCCGACAGCACGAAGCGGTCGCGGTCGGCCCACTCGGGGTGGGCTGCGTCGAACTTCAGGTGCTTCTCGAACAGGACGGTGGCCACGTCGGCCATGCCCATCGGCATGCCGGGGTGGCCGGAGTTGGCCGCCTGGACGGCGTCCATGGCCAGCACGCGGATCGCGGCGGCCTTCATCCAGTGCTCGGGGTGCGAGGCGCGGAGGGTAGCGATGTCCACTGGCGTCGCCTTTCGTCGCTGGGTGCGTAGGGGAACGGGCGCGCGCGCTATGCAACGCGCGCGCAGGGGGGTCAAGCCGCCTTGGGGCGTTTCGGCGCCTGCGAACGTCCCCGGCACGGACCCCCGCGCTGCATCGCGCCCGCTTGACGGGGCCGCGCGTCGATGGTCCGATCGTCGCCAAGCTTCTGTAACGGGGCAGGATCGAGGAGCACGGGCGAGTGCAGGCGCGCAGCACGGAGATCGCGGCGGCGAGACGGGCCTTGTCGGCCGCCATGGGCGAGCTGGAGGCCGCCGTCGCCTCGGCGCGGGCGACCCCCGCCGCCGGAGACGACGACCCCCGGCTGGAGGAGGCGCAGGCCACCGCCCGCGCGGCGCTGTCGCGGGTGGCGGACATCGAATCCCGCCTCTCGGAAGCTGAGGCCGCCCACGACGCCGCCGCCTCCGAGCGCGAGGCCGCCAAGGCCGCCCGCGACCGCGCGCTGGCCGAGCGGGCC
>CAXGVP010000828.1:0-2268 GCA_964013055.1 uncultured Albimonas sp. | reverse complement strand
CCTCGACCCGCCGGTTCATCGCCCGCCTCTCGGTGCTCGTCGCCGCCCTGCTGCTCCCGCCCGGGCTCGCCGGCGCGCAGGACAGCGCGGAGGACCTCGCCAAGAAGCTCGCCAATCCCGTGGCGAGCCTGATCTCCGTGCCCTTCCAGTTCAACTGGGACGGGGGCTACGGGCCGCAGGACGGCTGGAAGGGCTTCGTCAACATCCAGCCCGTGGTGCCCATCGACCTCAACGAGAACTGGAACCTGATCTCGCGCACCATCCTGCCGGTGGCCTGGCAGGACGACGTGGTCCCGGGGACCGAGCAGTTCGGACTGGGCGACGTGGTGCAGAGCCTGTTCCTGTCGCCGAAATCCACCGAGTCGGGGCTGATCTGGGGCCTGGGGCCGGTGGCGCTGATCCCCACCGCCACCGACGACCGGCTGGGAGGGGGCAAGTTCGGCCTCGGGCCGACGGGCGTGGCGCTCAAGCAGTTCGGGCCCTGGACCGTGGGCGGGCTGGCCAACCACATCTGGTCGGTCGCGGGCGAGGGCGGGCGCGGCGACGTGAACGCGAGCTTCGTGCAGCCCTTCGTGAACTACACCTGGCCCAGCGCCACCTCGGCCTTCCTCAACGCCGAGGCGACCTACGACTGGTCGTCCGAGCAATGGTCCGTGCCGATCAACCTGGGCGTGAACCAGCTGACCTCGATCGGCGACCAGATGGTGCAGTTCGGCCTCGGCCTGCGCTGGTGGGCGCAGAGCCCCGCCGGCGGGCCCGAGGGCTTCGGCGTTCGCTTCAACGTGATCTTCCTGTTCCCGAAATAGGCCCGGCCGGGGCCCTCGCGGCTTGACCTTCGCCCCTGCTCCGTCGCCTTCTGGCGCCCGGGAGACGCCCCGGCAGGCGCTCCGGCAGGCGCACCGTCAGCGGGGACCGCGCATGAGCGACATCGAGACCATGGACCTCGCGGCCCTGCTCGCCGCCACGGCCGAGGGCGACCGGGACGCCTTCGCCGAGCTCTACCGGCGCACCAGCGCGAAACTTCACGGCGTGATCCTGCGTATCTGCAGGCGACCCGACCTCGCCGCCGAGCTTCTCCAGGACTGCTACCTGAAGATCTGGCGCAACGCCGGCCGCTTCGACGCGACGCGCGCCTCGCCGATCGCCTGGATGGCGGCGATCGCGCGCAACGGGGCGATCGACGCGGTGCGGCTGCAGGCCGAGCGCGTCTCGGCCGCCTCGGACGCGCTGCCGGAGGAGGACGGGCCGGGCCTCGCCGCCGCGGCGGGGATGGACCAGGCCACCTCCCTCACGCTGCGCGCGTGCCTGGAGGGGCTGAAGACGGAGGACCGGCGCATGGTGCTGCTGGGCTATCTCTACGGCCTGAGCCGGGAGGAGCTGGGCGAGCGCTTCGCGATGCCGGTCAACACGGTGAAGACGCGCCTGCGCCGGGCCCTGACGGCGCTGAAAGGATGCCTCGATGGCGAACCCGCCTGACGAGACCGGAGCCTTCGACGCCGACGCAGAGGCGGCCGAGTTCGTGCTGGGCACGCTCGACGCGCCGGCGCGCCGCGCGGCGCTGGCGCGGATGTCCGCGGAGCCGGCCTTCGCGGGAACCGTGCGCGCCTGGGAAGGCCGTCTCGCCCCGCTGGCCGAGCTCGCCGCAGAGACCCGCCCCGCCGTCCCCCCCGCCTGGGTCTGGCCCGCCATCGAAGCGCGCCTGGGCGGCGGCGCGCAGGCGCGGGACGGCTTCGGCCCGGGCGCCGGCGCGGCCCCGCCGCGGGACGCCGACGTGATCGACCTGCGCCAGCGGCTGCGCTACTGGCGCGCGACCACCGCGCTGGCGGGGATCGCGGCGGCGGCGATGCTGGCGCTGCTGATCGTGCCGCCCGGCGCGATCCCCTACGACCCGCGCACCGCGCCGGCCCCGACGGTCGCCGGGGGCGCGGCCGGGACCTGGTTCGCGGTGCTGCAGCCGGGCGGCGACGCGCCGGCCTTCGTGGCGGAGGTGGACCTCGACGCCCGCCGGCTGCACCTGCGGCCGCTGCGGCCCTCGCCCCCGCCCGAGGGGCGCGTCTACCAGATGTGGGCCGTGGGCGGCGACCGCGCGCAACCGGTCTCGCTGGGCCTGCTGGGCGCCGGCGGCGAGCTGCCGCTGGAGGCGCTGGGCGGCGCGGTCGAGGGCGCGGTCCTCGCGGTCTCGGTCGAGCCCGAGGGCGGCTCGCCCACCGGCCAGCCCACCGGCGAGGTGGTGTTCACGGGCGAGCTGATCCGCGCCGACTGACGCGC
>CAXGVP010000827.1:0-2270 GCA_964013055.1 uncultured Albimonas sp. | reverse complement strand
GCGCGCGCCCCGGGCCCGACCCGGGGCCTCTCGCGGCCGGCCGCAGGAGGCCCCGGATCAAGTCCGGGGCGCCCCCGGGGGCCAGGTCGCGACCCGTCTCAGGCGGTCAGGCCAGGCCCACCGCGCGGCGGGCCAGCGCCGGCAGCTCGGCGAAATCGGAGAAGGCGGCGGCGGGGGCCAGCGCCTCGGGCGGGGAATGGCGGTAGCCGTCCAGGTGCAGCAGGAACGGCAGGCCGGCGGCGCGGGCGGTCTCGGCGTCGGTCTCGCTGTCGCCGAGATAGGCGGCGGGGCCCTCGCCCAGCGGGGCCAGGGCGGCGGCGATGACGCGGGGGTCGGGTTTCAGCACCTCGATCCCGTCCTCGCCGCGCACCGAGTCGCCGCCCACCACATGCTCGACCGCGAAGCCGAGGCCCGACAGCAGCCGGCGGGCCTTGGCCTCCGGCTTCTGGGTGCAGACCGACAGGCGCCAGCCCTCGGCGGCCAGCGCCGCCAGCGCTGCGACGGCGCCGGGATAGGCGGTGGAGGCCTCGAGCGGGTCGTAGCCCTCCCGAAAGGCGATCAGGAAGGGCGAGACGTCGCCGCCGGGCACGCCGCCGGTGTGGGTCAGCAGGCGCTCGACCTGCACCCGCTGGCCGCGGCCGACGAAGGTCTTGTAGGTCTCGACGGTCACCGGGGGCCGGCCCAGCGCCGCCAGCAGGCGGTTGCCCGCGGCGCAGAGGCTGGGGGCGCTGTCGGCCAGCGTGCCGTCCAGGTCGCAGACCAGGCGAGGGGCGTGGGGCATGGGATCTCCGGGCTCGGGCTCGGCAACCAGGCCCGCCGGAGGCTCCAGCGTCAACCGCGCCCGACGACGCGTCCGCCCGACAGGGCCAGCATCGCGATCGCGACCAGGATCATCGCGGCCGAGCCGAAGGGCAGGACGGCGGGGCCGAGGGCCTCGTAGACCGCGCCGGCGATGGTCGCGCCCACCGCCATGCCCAGGTAGACGGCCGAGCTGTTGAGCGCCAGCGACAGGGGCGCGCGCTCGGGGTCGAGGGCGACCAGCAGGCTCTGCACCGGGACCATGACCATCATCCCCGCGGCGGCCCAGAACACCATCAGCGCGATCGCGGCCCAGGTCGGCCAGTCGGCGGCGAAGGGCAAGGCCAGCATCGCGACCAGGCTGCCGCACATGCAGGCGATCGCCGCCCCGCGGGCGCCCAGCGTCGACACGGCCCGGGCCGCCAGCGCGTTGCCCGCGATGCCGCCGAAGCCGAACATGAACAGGGCGGGGGGGATCATCGCGGCCTCGATGCCGCCGACCTCGGCCAGCCACACCGCGATCAGCGCGTAGGTCGAGAACATGCCCACCACCGAGGTCCCGCAGGCCGCGACCGTCATCGCCAGCGGCCGGTTGCGCAGCACCGCCATCAGCGTGGCGATGGACGCGCGCGAGCCCTTGTTGGCCGCCGGCAGCAGCTGCCAGACCACCACCGCGCAGATCACCGCCGCCAGCGCCAGCGCCCCCCAGGCCCAGCGCCAGCCCAGCGTCTGCGCAAGGAACGAGGCGAGCGGCACCCCCAGCACCGAGGAGGCCGTGACGCCCCCGAAGACCATGGCGAGCGCGCGGGCCCGGTCCTCGGGCGCGACCAGGGTGGCGGCGGCGGCGGTCAGGAACGGGCCGGTCATCGCAGCCCCCAGTCCCATCAGCAGGCGGGCGCAGATCAGGACGGGGTAGGAGGGCGCCGCGGCCGAGATCACGCAGCCCGCCGCGATCGCGGTCAGCCCGCCGGCGATGGCGGCGCGGCGGCGCAGGTGGCCGGCGACGGCCTGGGCGGCGGGGGCGGTCAGCGCGTAGACGATGGAGAACACGGTCACCAGGCTCGCCACCGCGGCGGCGGAGACGCCGAGGCCCGCCTGGATCTCCTCGACCATGCCCACCGCGCCCAGCGAGGCGCAGCCCAGCACGAAATAGGCCCCGCCCAGCGCGAACAGCGCCACGCGCGGGAAGCCGGGATGCTGGGACGTGGATGCGTTGATCGTCTCGGAGGACGCGTCGCAGAGAGTCATTCGGGGGCGCCTGACCGGGCGGCAGGGAGGGCCGCAGTTGCGCTGCAACATGGCGCCGCTTTCCCCGAAAGGCAATAAGGCGACCGAAGTTTACCTTGCGGCGAGCGCCGGAGTCCCGGGCCCATGGGCGCCCTGCGGGCGGGCTTGGGCCCGGGGCGGGCGGGCGGACTCTCGACGGGCGGGCGGGCGGACCCTCGACAGGCGGGCGGGCGGACTTTCGACGG
>CAXGVP010000826.1:0-2271 GCA_964013055.1 uncultured Albimonas sp. | reverse complement strand
GAGACGGTGGCGCGGCGCGGCCGGATCGTCGCCGACGCAATGGCCGCAGGCGGCGTGGCGCCGGTGCTCAAGCACCTGCCGGGGCACGGGCGCGCGACCGCGGACAGCCACCTGGCGCTGCCGGTGGTCGACGCCTCGCTGGAGGAGCTGCGGGCCCACGACTTCGCGGCCTTCCGGCCGCTCGCGGACCTCGCGATGGGGATGACGGCGCATATCGTCTACTCCGCCATCGACTCCGACGCACCCGCCACCCAGTCCCCCGCCGGCATCCGCGCGATCCGCGAGGAGCTGGGCTTCGACGGCCTGCTGATGACCGACGACCTGTCGATGAACGCGCTGGCCGGCGGCATGGCGGAACGGGCCGAGCGCTCGATCGCCGCGGGCTGCGACCTGATCCTGCACTGCAACGGCGACATGGCCGAGATGGAAGGCGCGCTGAGCGCCACCCCGCGGCTCGAGGGCCGGGCGCTGGCGCGGGCCGACCGGGCGCTGGCCGCCCGGCGCACGCCGGAGCCGTTCGACGCCAAGGCCGCCGACGCCCGCTACGCCGAGATCGCCGGCCTGCTGGAGAGCGCCCATGCCTGAGCGCGCCGCCTGGGACCAGCTTTTCCGCGACGTCCCCGACGGGCGCACCGGCGCGCTGACCGGCGACGACAAGACCGCGGCCGAGGCGCTGGTGGTCGACGTCGAGGGCTTCGAGGGCCCGCTCGACATCCTGCTGACGCTCGCGCGCAGCCAGAAGGTGGACCTGCGCCACGTCTCGATCCTGCAGCTCGCCGAGCAGTATCTCGCCTTCGTCGAGGAGGCCAAGCGCCTGCGCATCGAGCTGGCGGCCGATTACCTGGTGATGGCCGCCTGGCTCGCTTACCTCAAGTCCCGCCTGCTGCTGCCTCCGGAGCCGACCGAGGAGGGGCCGTCGGCCGAGGAACTCGCCGCCCGCCTCGCCTGGCGGCTGGAGCGGCTGGAGGCGATGCGCGAGGCCGGCGCCCGGCTGATGGGCCGCGACCAGCTCGGGCGGGACCGCTTCGCCCGCGGCGCGCCCGACACCCAGACGCTGCGGCGCACGGTGATCTACGACGCGAGCCTGATCGACCTCCTGCGCGCCTATTCGCGGATCAAGACCCGCGACGACTACCGCCCGCTGCACATGAACCGCGCCCCCGTGATGACGCCGGAGGAGGCGATCGAGCGCCTGCGCGGCCTGATCGGCGAGGTGATCGACTGGCGCACCCTGCGTTCGTTCCTGCCGCCGTCGTGGACCGACGACCCCAAGCGCCGCCGCTCGGCCACCGCCGCGACCTTCGTGGCGATGCTGGAGCTGGTGCGCCGCGGCGAGGCGGAGCTGCGCCAGCAGGAGGTGTTCGGCGAAATCACCCTGAGGCGTCGCGCCGCCGATGCCCGATGAGCCCCAGGACCCCCGAGACCTCGAAGACGAGGACGCCGCCGCCGGCCCCCTGTTTCCCTCTCCGCCCATCGAGGAGCAGGAACGCATGGTCGAGGCGGTGCTCTTCGCCGCGCGAGAGCCGCTGACCCCGGCGGAGATCGCGTCCCGGCTCCCCCAGGGCTGCGACGCGGCGCAGGCGACGGAGCGGTTGCGTAGACGGTACGAGGGGCGTGGCGTGACCCTCGAGAAAGCCGGGAATTCCTGGGCCTTCCGCACCGCGCCCGATCTGGGCTGGCTGCTGGCGCGCGAGGTTGTCGAGACGCGGCCCCTGTCGCGCGCGGCCATCGAGACGCTGGCGATCATCGCCTACCACCAGCCCGTCACCCGCGCCGAGATCGAGGACATCCGCGGGGTCGCGGTCTCGAAAGGCACGCTCGACCTGCTGATCGAGCGCAACTGGGTCCGTCTCGGCCGTCGCCGCAACACCCCGGGCCGCCCCTCGACCTTCGTGGTCACCGAGGGGTTTCTCGACCACTTCGGCCTCGAGAGCGCCCGCGACCTGCCGGGGCTGAAGGAGCTGCGCGACGCAGGCCTGCTGGACAACATCCCCCCCGGCGAGGCGGAGCCCGACCCCGACGACCCCAACCAGCCCCGCATGTTCGAGGATCCCGACGACTGACGCCCCCCGCGCGCCCCGGGCTCGACCCGGGGCCTCGCGCGGCCCGCCCCAGGCGCGACGTCGCGCAGGCGGCGCACGCTGCGCGGGAGGCCCGGGTCAAGCCCGGGGCGCCCCTGCGGCGGACGGAGCGCCGGGGCCGGGACCTGAAGGGCGCATTTCAATGCGCCGCCCCCGCGCCGCCCCCGCGCCGCCCGCGCGCCGCCCTCGC
>CAXGVP010000825.1:0-2274 GCA_964013055.1 uncultured Albimonas sp. | reverse complement strand
CCCTGCGGCGCCCCGGCCGCGCCCGCACGCTCGTGCCCGGGCCGTCGGCCGCGCCTCGCGCCCGTCGCCGCCCGCCCGCCGGCCTCGGCCGCCTGTCTCTGTCACGCGTCTCGGTCGCACGCCTGGCTCGCGCCCGACCCGCGGCCCGGGCCACTGACCCGCGCGACGGTCCCCGGGGTCCGCCCCGCGCAGCCGTCCCGGCCCTCACGCAGGCGCCGGCGCCCGCGCCTCGCTCAGGCCTCCGCGGCCTCCGCCGGGCGCAGGCGGGCGCGCAGGGCGGCGAGGTCGGCCTCGTCCATCCCGTGCCGGCGCAGGTAGGCCTCGGCCCCGCCGTGGCGCGACTCGAGATGCTCCAGCAGGGCCCGCATCATCTCGGGGTCCGCGTCGAGATAGGCCGCGTTCAGCTCCCGCCCCCGCGCGCGGGCGTCCGCCTCGAGCGCGGCCAGCAGCGAGGGCAGCCGCGGGCGGGTGGCGGCGTAGTCGTGGATCACCGTCTCCGCCTCGGCCCCGGCCAGCAGCAGCAGGAACGCCGCCACCATCCCGGTGCGGTCCTTGCCCGCCGCGCAGTGGAACAGCGCCGCGCCCTCGCCGGTGCGCGCGATCAGGCGGAGGATCTCGACGAACACCGGCCCCCGCTGGTCGAGCGCGAGGTAGTACAGCCCCAGCAGCGGCGCCGCCGCGTCGACCTCGGGCATCCGGGTCGGGTCCAGGTCCTCGAACAGCGAGACATGGTGATAGGCCACCCCCGGCAGGCCGCGGGCGAAGGGGTTGGGCGCCTCGGCCAGCTCCTCGGCGCGGCGCAGGTCCACGACCACCCGCAGCCCCAGCTCGCGCAGCGCCGCCAGCCCGGCCTCGTCCAGCCGGTGCAGGCTGTCGGCGCGCAGGGCCCGGCGCCAGGCGGTCTCGCCGCCCGGGGTGGGCCAGCCCCCCAGGTCGCGGATGTTGTGGCTGCCGGCGATCGGGATCAGGCGGGGATCGGTCATCGAAAGGGTCCGGGAATCGGGAGCGCCCGAAGCCGGCGGCAGGCGCCGGGCGGTCGGGCCGGGGGGATCGAGTCGCGCCCAAGCTGACGACCTGCGGCCGCGCCATCAAGCTGCGCATCCGCGCAGGGGGGCCGCACGCGCCGGGCGTGACATGCCCGCGACGCGGACCGATCCGGATGAAGGGGGGAAGAGCACTGGTGCCGCAGGGGAGGATTGAACTCCCGACCTCACCCTTACCAAGGGTGCGCTCTACCACTGAGCTACTGCGGCGGTGCGGGGCGGGTAATGACGTGTTCGGGGCCGGAGCGCAAGACCCCTCCTGCAAGGAATTTTCGCGCCATCCCGCCGCATGCCCCGCGCCGTTGCGGAAGCCTGCGCGCGGGGCCCCGGCGCATCCGCTGGACGGCCCCGCGCGCGGACGCTAGGCAGAAGGCATGACCGACGACGCCCCCCGGACCCCGGCCCCGCGCCCCGACCGCAGGCCCGGCCCCGACCGCAAGCCCAGCCCCGAGGCCGCCGAGCGCGAGGCCCGCCTGGCCGAGGCCCTGCGCGCCAACCTGCGCCGCCGCAAGGACCGCTCCCGCGCCGCGAAGGCCGCGCCCGGCCCGCAGGCGCCGGACGACGAGGCATGAGCGAGGGCGCCGCCGCCGGGCCGCTCGAGCGGCTGCGCGCGCTGGCCCTCGCCCTGCCCCGGACCTCCGAGAAACAGGCCTGGGGCGCGCCCAGCTTCCGTGTCGACGGGCGCGTCTTCGCCATGGCCTCGACCGCCGGGGGCGGGCTCTCGGTCTGGCTCAAGGCGCCCGAGGGCGCGCAGGAGATGCTGGTCGCCGCCGCGCCCGAGCGCTTCTTCCTCCCCCCCTACGTCGGTCCCAAGGGCTGGATCGGGATCCGGCTGGACACGCCCGGCGGGCCCGACTGGGACGAGGTCGCCTTCAACCTCGAGCGCTCCCACGCGCTGATCCTCGCCAAGGGCGCCCGCCCGCGCCGCAAGGCGGACTGACCGGCGCGAGCCTCCCCGGCCGCGTCACGCCCGGGCTGCGCAGCGCCCCGCCCGCATGGCGAAACCGGGGCCGAGCCGCCCCCTGATCGCCTTTCGGCCGTCATTGAACCGCCCCGCGGCGCAAGCTATCGCAGGGCGGAAACCGGAACACAGGAGGGGCGGGCATGGACAGGATCGCGATCCGCGGCGGCAAGCCGCTGCACGGGGAGATCCCGATCTCGGGCGCCAAGAACGCCTGCCTCGCGCTGATGCCCGCGGCGCTGCTCTCGGACGAGCCGCTGACGCTGACCA
>CAXGVP010000824.1:0-2274 GCA_964013055.1 uncultured Albimonas sp. | reverse complement strand
TTCTCCTCCAGCGCGGCGCGGGCCACGGGGTCGGGCTCCAGCGCCACGACGCGCGCCCCGCGGGAGGCGGCGAGCAGGCTGACCGGGCCGATCCAGGCGCCGATGTCGACGAAGACCACCCCGCGGGCGGCGCGCTCGGCCACGAAGTCGAGGGTCTCGTCCTCCCAGCCGACATGTTCCTCGCCCTTCGCGAAGGGCGCCCAGAAGGCGCGCTCGACCTCGGTGCGCGCCTGAACCCGCAGGCGCTTTCCCTTCAGCATGACCTCCAGGGTCGTGGGCATCGGCTGATCCTCCCCGGTCCCGCCGCTTCGCGGGCGCGCGCGGGTCCGCCCGGAAATCGGGGCGGGTCGCCGCGGCCACTGGCGCGCGTCCTACCTCAGCCCTACAATCGGGGCAACTCGGCGGCGCAGGGGCGTCGTCGGCCCCGAAACCCGCCGCGGGCCCGCGGCAGGCCCGCGGGGCGGGAAGGAGGCGCGATGCCCACGCGCGCGCTGTCATGCTGATCCGGAGCCTGTCGGGGCGGCTGCTGCTGCTGACCGCCGCCTTCGTGATGCTGATCGAGGGGCTGTTCTTCGCGCCCTCCGTGGTCTCGTTCCGCGAGAACTACCTCTCCGAGCGGCTGGACCGCGCGCAGATCGCCTCGCTGGCGTTGCTGGCGACGCCCGACGACATGGTGACCCCGGACCTCGAGCAGGAGCTGCTGCGGACCGCCGGGGTGCTCAACATCGTGCTGCAGCGCGACGAGGCGCGGGTGCTGATCCTGGCCCAGCCTTCGCCCCGCCCGATCGACGCCACCTACGACCTGCGCACCGAGAACGCCTTCGCCCAGTGGCGCCATGCCGGCCGGGTGCTGCTGCTGGGCGGCGACCGGGTGATCCGGGTGATCGGGATGCCGGTGAACGGCGGCGGCGACGCGATCGAGGCGACGCTGGAGGAGGCGCGCCTGCGCGAGGCGATGATCGCCTACGCCATGCGCATCCTGGCGATGTCGGCCGTCATCGCCCTGCTGACCGGCCTGCTGATCTGGATGGCGCTGCGCCGGTTCCTCGTCCGGCCGATGACCCGTGTGATCGAGAACATGCGCCGCTTCGCCGAGGACCCCGAGGATCCCGACCGGGTGATCCGCCCCGGCTCCGGCATCGCCGAGATCGCCGAGGCGGAGAAATCCCTGGCCGGCCTCGAGACCGAGCTGCGCTCGGCGCTGCGCCAGAAGGCCCGCCTGGCGGCGATGGGCGAGGGGCTGGCCAAGGTCTCCCACGACCTGCGCAACCTGCTGACCACGGCGCAGCTTCTGGCCGACCGGCTGGAGGGCTCGGCCGATCCGCGGGTGGCGCGGGTGGGGCCGAAGATCATCCGCTCGCTGGACCGGGCGGCGGCGCTGTGCGCCTCGACGCTGGATTTCGGCAAGACCGAGGAGCCCGCGCCCGTGATCCGCACCGTCGCCCTGCGGGCGCTGGCCGAGGAGGTCGGCGACGTGGTGTTCCCCGACCGCAACGCCGCCGAGCCCGCCACGGTCGGCGTGCGCTTCGTGAACGCCGCGCCCGAGGGGCTGACCGCCCCCGCCGATCCCGACCAGCTGCACCGGGTGCTGGTGAACCTCGCGCGCAACGCCCGCCAGGCGATGGAGAACGCGGGCCGTTCGGGCGAGGTGCGGATCTCGGCCTCGCGCTCGGCCGAGGCGGTGGTGATCGAGGTCTCCGACCAGGGCCCCGGCCTGCCCGAGCAGGCGCGCGCCAATCTCTTCACCCCCTTCAAGGGCGGCGCCACGCGCGGCGGCGCGGGCCTTGGCCTGGCCATCGCCGCCGAGCTCGCCCGCGCCCACGGCGGCCGGGTGGAGCTGGCGGCCTCGACGACCGAGGGCGCGTCCTTCCGCGTCACCCTCCCCATCGGCCCCCGCCTCGCCCCCGGCGGCCGCCCCGACCGCCGCACCGCCGCCTGAGCCCGCCCGCCACGCGCCCCTGGCGCCGGCCTCCCAATCCCGCGCACATCCCTTCGCCTGCCACGCCCGCTCAATCCTCGCCCCACTCCAAATCGCTCGCTGCGCCCCCGGAAAGCCCGCCCGCCGCCGCCAGGCGGCGCCCCCGCGCTTGCCTTCCACGGAAAGCCCCGCCCTTCCAGAGCCACCCCGCTCGCACCCCGCGCAGCCCCGACAGCCTCCGCGCCAGCCGTGCCTCAGGCGCGCCCCCGCCAAGCCCGCCCGCAGGGCGCCTGTAGGCCGCCCGCCGCCGACAGGCGGCGCTCTGCGCCGGCCGGCGAGCGGCGGCCGCCCGTCTG
>CAXGVP010000823.1:0-2276 GCA_964013055.1 uncultured Albimonas sp. | reverse complement strand
GGACGCGAGCCCGCAGGCGGCCGCCGCGCCGATGCTGGCCGTGGCCCCGCCCTGGATCGACGTCGACGCGCTGGTCGTCCGGGCCGGGGGGCGCGAGGCGTCTCCGATCCGGGCGCCGATGGCGGCGCTGGCGGTCGGGGACGGCCCCGATTTCGCCGACAGGTTGAAGGCGGCGGGGGCGTGGATCGTGCTCGACGGCCGCGTGATCGCCGAATTCTGCGGAGCTGCTGGATGACTGCAATGGATGCCTCGCACCCCGGACCCGCCCCCAGGGGGGCCGGCTTCTCGCTCCCCTTCCTCGCCGGAGAGGGCGGGCTGAAGGAAAGCCGCCGCCGCGTGGCGCGGCTGCTGGTCTGGTACAACTGGGCGCACGTCCCGGTGATGAGCGCGGTGATGCTGGCGATCGGCGGGCCGGCGCTGTGGGTCGGCGGCCTGTCGCTGCTGCTGTGCCTGCTGACCGAGGCGGTGATGCGCGCCGACCGGAACCTGGGGCGCAGCGCGCTGGCGATCTCGCTGGTCGGCCAGGCGGCGCTGTTCGTGGGCGGCTTCGCCGGCCATCCCTGGCAGGTCGACACCCACATGTACTTCTTCGCGGTCCTCGCCTTCATCGGCGCGATGACCGACCTGCGGGCCCTGCTGGCGGGGACCGGCGTGCTCGCCGTGCACCACCTGTCGCTGAACTTCGCCGTGCCGACGCTGCTGTTCCCCGGCGGCGCCGACCTGGCGCGCACCGTGTTCCACGCCTGGGTGGTGGTGCTGGAGACGGCGCTGCTGGCCCTGATGGTGCAGGAACAGGTGCGCATCGACCTCGCCGCTTCCCGCGACCAGGCCCTTGCGCGGGACGAGGCGAAGGCCGCCCGCGCCGCCCAGGCCGAGCGCGTGCAGGCCGAGCGCGACAACGACGAGCGGCGCGAGCGCACCGCCGCGATGATGGACCGCCTGTTCCGCGAGATGGTGGACCAGGGGGTGAAGGGCGACTTCTCCGGCCGCATCTCCGAACGGATCGAGGAGCCGGTGCTCCAGCGCCTGGCCGAGGGGCTCAACCGCCTCTACGGGGAGCTCGACCAGGTCTTCGACGAGCTGGAGGCGCGGCTGGGCGCGCTGGCCGAGGGCGACCTGACCGCGCGCCGCGAGACCGGGCGCGACGGGCGCTTCGGCGTGATCCAGGGGCGCCTGGGCCAGACCGCCGCGCAGCTGGCGGACCTGGCGGGCGGCATCGCCTCGGCGGTGGACCGGGCGCGCGCGGTCTCCGACGACATCGAGCGCAGCGCCGACGCGGTGGCCGGCCGCGCCGAGAACCAGGCCGCCTCGCTGGAGGAGACGGCCGCGGCGATGGAGGAGATCTCCTCGACCGTGACCTCCTCGGCCGAACGGCTGGGGGAGGCGGAGAAGCTGGCGGGAGAGATCACCCGCCGCACCGCCACCGGCGTGGGGGCCGCGAACGAGGCGGTCTCGGCGGTGGGTCGGATCGAGGAGAGCTCCTCGAAGATCTCGGACATCATCTCGGTGATCGACTCGATCGCCTTCCAGACCAACCTGCTGGCCCTGAACGCGGCCGTCGAGGCCGCCCGCGCGGGCGAGGCCGGCAAGGGCTTCGCGGTGGTCGCGGCCGAGGTGCGCACCCTGGCGCAGCGCTCGTCCGACGCCGCCAAGGACATCGCCAGCCTGATCCAGGAAAGCGCCGGCCACGTCGGCGAGGGCGTCCGCCTGGTGCAGCGGACCGGCGAGTCGCTGGGCCAGATCACCGGCGGCATCGACGACCTGGCCCGGGTGATCGGCGACGTGGCCACCGCCGGGCGGGAGCAGTCGCAGGGCGTGTCGGAGGTGAACGACGCGGTCAGCCAGCTCGACGGCGCCACGCAGGAGAACGCCGCCGCCGCCGAGCGCGCCGCCGCCGCGGTACGTCAGCTGCGGGGCGAGATCGGCGAGCTCTCCGCCCTCGTCGGCCGCTTCGTCTTCGAGAGCGAGCGTGGCCGCCGGGCCGCCTGAGCGATCTGCGGGCCCGCCGGCTGGGCCCGGGCCCGGCCGACGCGACGCAGGGCGCGGCCGGCGCCTGGTGTTCGCGGCCCCGTCGTGGGTCGCGGGTCGCGGGTCTTGGGTTGGGGCGGACGTCGACGGGCCGGCCCGGCTCCGGGCAGCGCGCCGCCGAGGTCGCCCGACTGCGCGCCGGCAGGCTGCGCAACGCCGGACCCGACTGCGCAACGCCCGACTGCGCGACTGCCGACTGCGCAACGGTCGGCTGCGTAACGGTCGGCTGCGTAACGGTCGGCTGCGCG
>CAXGVP010000822.1:0-2277 GCA_964013055.1 uncultured Albimonas sp. | reverse complement strand
CGCGAAGCCGCGCGCGTCGCCCTCGAGGCGGATCGCCTCGACGCCGGGGGGGACCGCGACGCCCTCGCGCGTGATCACGATCACCGGGGCGGCGCCGTCGGTCAGCCCGCCCCAGCTGCGCGGCAGGCGGCCCGAGGGGTCGACCACCACCCGCACCGGGTGGCGGCCGTCGCAGCGGCGCACGGTCAGGCGGGGATCGTCGGCGACCACGGTGCCCACCCCCACCACCACCGCGTCGACATGGGCGCGCAGGCGGTGGAGGTGATCCAGCGCCATCTCGCCGTTGATGTATTTCGACGCCCCGGTGACCGTGGCGATCTTGCCGTCCAGCGTCTGGCCGAGCTGGGCGACGACGATGGGACGGTCGTCGCCGGTCTCGGGCGTCAGGGGCAGGAAGGCCTCCTTGGGGGCGTAGGTCATGGGTCGCTCGCGAGGCTTTCGGCGGCCGGGCGGCCGGGGCTGGGACGGGCGGCGGCGAGCCTGCGCCCGCCGCCCCTCATGGTAGCGCGATGCCGTCCCGAAACGAGGCGCGACATCTGTGTCACTCCGCCGGGGCGGTCGCGGCCCGCGGCTCGGGCGCGGGGCGCGCGGGCGCGGGGCGGCGCCAGGGCTGGGACTTGAAGAAGCCCGCGACATAGGCGGTCAGGATCAGCACGCCGAAGCCGGCGGCGTTGCCGATCGCCACCGTGATCCCGTCGCGCCCCGCCACGTCAAGCGCCGCCCCGATCGCCTGCGCCAGCACCATCGAGACCAGGAACACCGCCAGCGACTGGGTCCCCACCTTGCGCACCACCGGCACGAGGCGCGCCCAGCCCGTCGTCTCGACCCAGCCGCGCCCGGCGGGGCCCAGCGCGCCCCAGCCCAGCACGACCAGCGCGAGGAAGGCGGCGACGGAGGTCATGTTCAGCCGCTCTCCCGGAATGAACAGGTCGAAGCCCAGCGCGGCCTCCGCCCGCGGCCCCATCGCCTCGGTCAGCCAGGCGTCGAGCGCCGGGGCCCAGGCCTTCACGTCGGCCACCCAAGCCCAGGGGAGCGTCGCGACCAGCACCGCCGCCGCGATCCCCAGTCCCAGGCGCGAGGGCGCGGCGGGCAGGCGCAGCGGCTCGACCAGGCGATGCCCGCGCGGGCCGACCGCCATCCAGGCCAGATAGGCGAGCGCGAGGAAATGCAGCCAGCGCAGCAGCCCCATCTCGGTCTTGCGCCACAGCGGCTCCGAGGCCTCGCGCCCGGCGGCGATCCAGTCGTGCAGCAGCCAGCCCTGCGGCAGCCACAGCCCGTCGTGGATGCGGAACCAGGCGAAGGGGACCGAGATCAGCACGACCGCCAGCGCCAGCCACGTCAGCGCCCGGCTGCGCGGCGGGACCGGGACCCAGCGCATGCCCAGGAAGAACCCCGAGAAGAACACCAGCGCCCAGCCGAAGGGATTGAAGAACCAAGGGATCTCGGGCGCCCAGGGCCGCGAGGGCAGGTCCATGAGGCCGAATTGCGTGGCGAGCCACAGCCCCGCGATCAGCGCCGCCGCCGCCGGCGTCCCGCCCGCGCGACGGGCGGCCATGACGAAGGGCACGAGCGCCAGGATCACGAGATACATCGGCAGGATGTCGAAGTAGTTCGGCACCCAGGTCAGCGTGAACAGGCCCGCCAGCGCGGGGCCCGTGTCCTCGAACAGCGGCACGATGGGCACGCGGGCGATGTAGCGAAGCTCGGGATCCCCCCAGCCCTGCGCGTCGATCGTCCACAGCAGCAGCGCCGTGACCAGCAGCAGGCCGACATGGGCCCAGTAGACCTGCCAGACCCGGAACCCGATCCGCGCGGTCCCCATCGGCCAGCCATGATCGCGATAGGCCCCGCCGAAGGCGATGGCCGAGGCCATGCCCGAGCAGAACACGAAGATCTCGGTCGCGTCCGAGAAGCCGAACCGCGCCGGGATCCACAGCGTCCAGGGGTCGAGCGGGGTGTGCGCCAGCAGGATGATGAACATCGCCAGCCCCCGGAAGAAGTCCAGCCGCATGTCGCGGGGCTTCTTCGCGGGCGCGTGCCCCACCGCCGGGAAGGCGGAGGGGCGGGCGGCGGGGTCGGGGCTGGCGGTCATTCTCTCTCCGATCGCTCCGGGGCGAGGCGCTGGGGGCGGATCATTGCGCGGCGAAGGCGGCGGCGTGAAGGGCGGCGGCGCGCTCGGCGATGGCGGCGCGGCGGCGGGCGGCGTAGCCGTCCTCGGCCCCGCGGGCGGCGCAGCGGCGGGCGAGCGCGGCCTCGGCCGCGCGGATGTCGCCGGCG
>CAXGVP010000821.1:0-2282 GCA_964013055.1 uncultured Albimonas sp. | reverse complement strand
GGAGAAGGTCGCGAAGAACCCCCCGCCGCCAAGCAGGAGCATGGCGACCAAGCCGATCAGCATTCCCTTGCCGCCCTTCTTCTTGGGCGGCGCGTCATCGACATCGACGTCGGCGGCTTCAGCCATCGTTCGGTCCCGTTTCCCGCGCCCCGCGGCGCGACAAGGTCGTGGCGGAGGCGCGCCGGCCCGGCGCCGGGGATCTGCACGTTCTGCGTCAGCGTCCGCCCCGACCGGACCGGAGCGACGCAGGTCATGAGGTAACCGGCAGGGGCTAACCGAATCTTAAGTGCGCGGACGGCAGAGGAGACCCAGCGGCCAGAACGGCCTGCCCCTCGCTCGTGAACCGGCGAGGGACCCTGCGCGAGAGGATCAGCGTGGACCGCTTGTCGTCCCTGTGGAACGGGCTGGACGCCCGGCGCCGGATCGTGGCGTTGCTTGCCGCCGCCGCGGCGATGCTCGCCGTCTGGGGCCTGGCGAGGATGGCGACCGAGCCATCCATGAGCCTGCTGTACGCCGGCCTGGATCCGGCCGCCTCCGGGGAGGTGATCTCGGCGCTCGAGGCCCGGGGCATCCCCTACGAGGCGCGTGGAGATTCGATCTGGGCCCCCGAAGGCCAGCGCGACGCGCTGCGCATGGCGCTGGCCGCAGACGGCCTGCCCCAGGCCGGTGCGCGCGGCTACGAGCTGCTGGACGATCTCTCGGGATTCGGCACCACCGCCCAGATGTTCGACGCCGCCTACTGGCGCGCGAAGGAAGGCGAGCTGGCGCGCACCATCCTCGCCCTGCCCTCGGTCCGGCAGGCCCGCGTGCATATCGCCAACCCGCCGCGCCGGCCCTTCGAACAGGCGCCGACGCCGTCGGCCTCGGTCTCGGTCAGCGTCGGCTCGGGCGCGCTGAACGAGCTGCAGGCCAGCGCCATACGGCACCTCGTCTCCTCCGCGGTTCCGGGCATGACGGCGGCCCAGGTCACCGTCGTCGACGCCGAGAACGGCACGGTGCTGACCGAGGAAGGCGGGCCCGATTCGCCCAAGGCCGTCGAGGACCGCGCCGAACGCCTCAAGACCAACATCGAGCGCCTGCTCGAGGCCCGGGTCGGCCGCGGCGCCGCGGTGGTCGAGGTGATGGTCGACGCCGACATGAACTCCGAGACGGTGACCGAGCGGGTGCTCGACCCCCAGGGCCGCGTCGCCATCCACACCGACACGCAGGAGACCTCCGAGCAGTCGCAGGGCGGCCAGGCCGGCGGGGTCACCGTCGCCTCGAACCTGCCCGACGGCGGCCAGCAGGGCGGCGGCGGATCGTCGAGCAATTCCAACGAAACGCGCGAGCGCGTGAACTACGAGGTCTCCGAGGTCCTGCGCGAACGCATCCGCCGGCCCGGCGAGGTCCGCAAGATCTCGGTCGCGGTGCTGGTCGACGGGGTGCGCAGCGTGAACGACGCCGGCGAGGTCGCCTGGACCCCGCGCCCGGAGGAGGAGCTGCAGGCCCTGCGGGAGCTGGTGGAATCCGCCGTCGGCTTCGACCCGGCCCGCGGCGACGTGGTGACCCTGCGCACGCTGGAATTCACCGCGCCGGCGGACCTGGGAACCTCGGCCAGCTCCTCGGGCGCCGCCGACTTCCTGGCGGCCAACGCCATGACCCTGATCCAGCTCGGCGCGCTGAGCCTGGTGGCCCTGCTGCTGGGCCTGTTCGTGCTGCGCCCGATGGTCACGCGGCGGGCCGAGGACGCCCAGACCCTGGATCTCGCGGCCCTTCCCGACGGCTCCGGCGCGCAGGAGCAGGCCGAGGCCGCCGTGGCCCTCGCCGGCGAGGTGATCGACGCCGGCCAGATCGCCGGCGACCGGCTGCGCGCCCTGCGCGACCTGACCGGGGACCGCAAGGACGACGCGGCCGCGCTGCTGGGCCTCTGGCTCGAGCAGGGCGAACCTGTGCGTGAGACGGCATGATGACGATGAAATGGGAAAGTTTCGAAGCGGACGAGGCCTCGGTGATCGGGGCCGCCCCGCCGCGCGCCGACCGCAAGGGCGAGAGCGCCGACAAGCCCGCCGGCCGCAAGCCGCCCGCGGCCGCCGACCGGCGCAAGGCCGCCGCCGATCCCGCGCCGGCGCCCGACATCACCCGCCGGGTGGCCGGCGGGGGGTCCTCCGAGGAGCGGTCGTCGTCACCGCCGAACAGCTGTGCCTCAGGCACTGGCCGTCACGGCGACGACCCGTGGATGGCCGTCGATCACTGCCCGGTGCCGCGCACCGCAGTAGAGCCCCCCGTTACCTGAAGTCCAAACC
>CAXGVP010000820.1:0-2285 GCA_964013055.1 uncultured Albimonas sp. | reverse complement strand
GGCTGGCGCTCAGGCGAGGCGATGCGCCCGGCGTTCGGGCAAGGCATCCTCCTTCCGGCGCCCCGGCCGGCAGACGCGCCCGGCGATCAGGCGGGGCTTTGCGTCCAGAGTTCAGGCGGGCCGGCTCGCCGGGCGCTCAGGCGGGGCGACGCGTTCGGCGATCAGGCGCGGGCGGCCTTCAGCGCGGGTCGCGGGTCGTCGTCGGGCTCCTCGGCCGTGCGGCGGCCGCGGCGGTCGACGCCGTCGGGACGCGGCGGCTCCTCGTGGTTGTGGCGGGCGACGAAGTCGCGCAGCGGCAGGCGCGGGGCGTCGGCAAGGTCGGCCATGGCGTCGGCCTCCCAGCGCATCACCTCGCGCAGGTCGGATTCGGGCATCGGCCGGCCGAAATGGAAGCCCTGCAGCGTGTCGCAGCCCAGATCGGCCATGGCCTCGGCCTGGGCCTGGGTCTCGATCCCCTCGGCGGTGACCTTCATGCCCAGGCGCCGGCCGAGCGCCACGATGCCCCCGATCATGCCGCGGGCGCGGGCGGGATGGGCGTCAAAGGCGAGCACGAAACTGCGGTCCAGCTTCAGCCGGTCGAATCGGAACCGCCAGAGATAGGCGAGGCTGGAATAGCCCGCGCCGAAATCGTCCATCGCGATCGAGACCCCCAGCGCGCGGAGCTGCGCCAGCTGCCGCTCCACCGCCTCGGCGTCGGAGATCAGCATCGACTCGGTCACCTCCAGCTCCAGCCGCCGGGCGTCGAGGCCGGAGCCGGCGAGCGCCGAGCGCACCGTGTCCACCAGCCGCCCGTCGCGGAACTGGGCGACCGAGAGGTTCACCGACACCGACATCTTCCCCGGCCAGCCGGTCGCGACCGAGGCGGCCTCATGCAGGGCCCAGGCGCCGAGCGCGCCGATCTGGTCCATGTCCTCGGCGGCGGGGATGAACTCGGCCGGCGAGATCGGCCGCCCCTCGGCGTCGCGCAGGCGCATCAGGGCCTCGAACCCGCGGGTGGAGCCGTCGCGGGCGCGCACCAGCGGCTGGTAATGCAGCGAGAAGCGGCCGTGGGCGACGCCTTCGCGGATCGCGGTCTCGACGTCGCGGCGGCGGCGGACGCGGGCCTCCATCTCCGGGGCGAAGACGCAGGTGCGGCCGGGGCCGCCGGCGCGGGCCTCGCGCTGGGCGATCTCGGCCCGGCGCAGGGCCCCTTCGACGCCGATCTCGCCGGGCTCGAGCAGGCAGGCGCCGACGGAGGCGCTGAGCGACAGGGGCCGCCCCTCGGGGTCGGAGGTGGGGGCGGCGACGCGCGAGGAGACGCGCGCCAGGATCGCGGGCAGGTCGGCGGCGTCGGGCAGGCGCAGGACGGCGGCGAAATCGTCTGGCCCGACGCGCGCCAGCAGGTCCTCGCTCCGCAGGCCGCCGCGCAGGACGCTTGCGGCGGCGCGCAGCACCCCGTCGCCGACCTGGGGGCCGTGGAGCTCGTTGACCGAACGGAAGCGGTCGAGGTCGATCGCCAGCACCGCCACGCGCAGGCCGTCGCGGGCCGCGGCCCGGGCCGCGCGCGCAGCGGAGTCGGCGAAGCCCGCGCGGTTGGGCAGGCCGGTCAGCGCGTCGAAGCACGCCGCGCGGCGAACCCGCGCCTCGGCCTGCTCGCGCCGGCGCCGGGCGCTCAGCCAGGCGATGGCGGGCCCCGCGAAGGCCAGCGCGCCCGCCGCCGCCAGCGCCGCGCCGGCCAGCGCCTGCACCCGGTTCACCCGCGCGGAGAAGGCGGCGACGTCGACGTAGACCTCGGCATAGCCCGCGAGCTCCCCGGCGGGGTCGTGGAGGGGCAGGAACACCTCCGCGAAGCGGCGCGGGCCGGTGGGCATGGGGGAGGCGGCGTCGAGCTCCACCACCCGCTCGCCGGCGACGAGGCGGGCCCAGACCCCGGGCGAGCGCTCGGGCAGGGGGCCGGTCTCGGGCGGGAGCACGCCGTGGGGGTCGCGGGCGGCATCGGGCGCGGGCTCCAGCCGGGCCAGCGTGCGCCCGCGCCAGGTCCAGGCCGAGGCGACGGGCGCGCCGAGCGGGTCGAACAGGCGGAAGCCGTAGGCGTCGGCGCGCGATCCGGCCTCCCGCAGGGGGTCGAGGTCGGCCTCGTGCAGGCGGCCCTCGCGCAGGTGGCGGGGCAGGGCGGGGGCGGCTTCGGTGACCGTGGCGCTCCAGCTGTCGATCAGGCGCAGAGCGTGGATGCGCACGGTCTGGGCGCTGGACCAGGCCATCGCCGCGCCGACGCCGAGCGCGAGCAGCAGAGCGCCGACGACGAC
>CAXGVP010000819.1:0-2285 GCA_964013055.1 uncultured Albimonas sp. | reverse complement strand
ATCTCCGCCAGCGCGGCGGAGGAAGGGTCGCGCACCAGGGCGATCACCTCGTCGCCGCGGGCGCGGGCCTGGCGGGCCATTTCCAGCCCGATGCCGCGGGCGGCGCCGGTGATGACGATCAGGGACATGGGATCCTCCGGGAGAGCGGGCAGGGGGCCGGCGAGCGGGCGACCAAGGGCTCCCCCGCGCGGGACGCCAAGTCAACCGCGCCCGGCAGGGCTGCGACGCCGGGAGCGGGGCGGGGGCAGGCCCCTGGCTGCGGCGGCCGCGGCGCCCGGATGGACGGCCGGGAGCGAAGACGGGCGCCGCGAAAGGCGACGTCGCCGTGCCGCGCGGGGCGGGGTCCGGGCATGGAAAGGGGCGGGGCGGGGGCAGGCCTCTGGCGGCGGCGGCCGCGGCGCCCCGGATGGGCGGCCGGGGGCGGAGCGCCGCCGCCGCGAAAGGCGCCGTTGCGGGGCCGCGCGGGGCGGGGCGCCGCGCGGGGGCCGGACATGGAAAGGGGCGAGCCGGCGGGCTCGCCCCTTTCCTGCGCCTCGGGGCCCGGGCGATCCCGGGCGCGCCTCAGGCGATGGCCATCAGCTCGACGTCGAAGGTCAGGGCCTTGCCGGCGAGCGGGTGGTTGGCGTCGAGGTAGAGCTCGGTCTCGGTGGTCTTGGCCACGGTGACGTTCATCATCTGCCCGTCCTGCAGCTGCACCTGAAGCTGGGTGCCGGGGTCGGTGGGGATATGGTCGGGCACCGCGGCGCGGTCGACGGCCTGCACCCGCTGGGGGTCGTGCTCGCCATAGGCCTCGGCGGGCTCGATGCGCACGGTGCGCTTCTCGCCGACTTCCATGCCGGTCACGCCGGCGTCGAGCCCGGGGATGATCTGGCCCGAGCCCAGCTGGAAGGACAGCGGATCGCGCCCCTCGGAGCTGTCGAACACGGCGCCGTCGTCCAGCTTGCCGGTGTAGTGAATATGCAGCGTGTCGCCCGGCTTCGCCTGAGTCATGAGATGTCCTTTCGGCGGGGGGGTGAATGTGTCGAGGCCGCGCCGTCTGCACGGGTGCTCGATCGCTCCGGGTTCAAGGTCGCAACTGTCGGGCGCGATGTAAACCGCCGCGCGGCGAAAGGTTCCGGCTGGTGGGCGAGGCTTCCGCAGGATCGCGCGCCGCGGCGGCGGAGGCCGCGCCGTCGGGAACGGCCGCCGGACGCGCGGGACCGCCGCGGCTCAGGGCAGCTCGCACAGCGGCGTGCGCGGGTCGCCGACGGACCTGGGGGACAGGAGCAGGGCGCAGGGATCGTAGCCCGCCGTCTCGAAGCGTGCGCGGATCGCGGCGAGGGTCTCGGGGGGGAGGCTCTCGTCGCGCGCCAGGATCCAGCCGTAGTCGCGCGAGGGGTGGCCGATCGCGGTCCACCGGTAGTCCGGGTCGAGCGCGATGACGATGTAGTCGCCCGAAACGAGCCAGATCCAGTTGCCCAGCAGGCTCACGAAGGTGACTTCGAGCGCGCCCCGCTCGGAGGAACCGGTGAAGCGGGCCCGCCCCTCGGCGGTCGTGCGCACGCCGTCCGCTTCGAGGCAGCTGTTGACGACCTCGATCCCGTCGACGTCGCCAGCCGGCGCATAGGTCGCGGTGGTCCCGGCGACGCAGTCGGCCTGGAAGGTGTTCGGGATCACGGCGATCTCGTGCCAGAGGCCCAGATACCGCTCCACCTCGAACCCGGAAACGGGCTGCACGCCTGCGGGCTCCTCCGCGAGGCCGGGGGACGCGAGGCCCGCGCAGGCGAGAAGCGCGGCGAGACGCGGGATGGGGGCGAGACGGGCGACGAAACGGCGGGCGAGGCGACCGGGACGGCGATCGACGGGGCGCATGGGAGTTCCTTTGGACACGGCAGGCGGGCGGACACGGCAGGCGGGGGCTGATGGTAGGCCGAAGGCGCGCCCGGCACAGGGTCGCGGCGCCGCGGACGCGACCGGCGCGCGGTCCTGGAGAAGGCCCCGGTGACCGCGCCGGAGAAAGCCCCGCAGAAAGTCCCGGAGAAAGCGCCGGAGAAAGCGCCGGAGAAGGCCCCGGAGAAAGCGCCGGAGAAGGCCCCGGAGAAAGCGCCGGAGAAAGCGCCGGAGAAGGCCCCGGAGAAAGCGCCGCAGAAAGCGCCGGAGAAAGCGCCGCAGAAAGCGCCGCAGAAAGCGCCGCAGAAAGCGCCGAGCCCCGCCGCGGGGTCCGCGGCGGGGCTCGTGTCGGTGTTCGGGGCGCGACCGGGCGGCCGGGCGCCCCCGCCGCCCCCTCCCGACCGGGGTGGGTGGGT
>CAXGVP010000818.1:0-2288 GCA_964013055.1 uncultured Albimonas sp. | reverse complement strand
AATATCTTTAGCCTGGCCTTCACCAACATGGCGTTCGCGGCGGCCGGCGCCCGGGCCAACCCCGCCCCCGCCGAGACGCCCACCGCGTCGGCCCCGCAGGCGGCCGCTCCGCCGACCGGGCGGCCGGGAGCCGCGACGCCGCTGAAAGACTCCGCCCCGGATGACGCCGGGGGCGGGGCCGGGAACGAGGCCCAGGGCGCGGGCGGGGGCGGACCCGAAACGACGCCGGAGGAGTCCGCGCCGCCCCCGGAGGCGACCGCACCGCCCTCCGAGGAGGCGCCCCTGGACGACGAAGAGGTCGAGGCGGCCCCCGGCGCCGCGTCGCCGCCGCCCAATCGGCGCGAACGGCTTGAAGGCGCGAGCCAATGAACCGGGCCGCGCCGAACGCACGCCGCACCCCCCTCCCGGTCGGCCACCAGTTCGCACGGGAGGAGGGACCGAACCCGCGACGTCACAAGATCCTCGAGGTGCTCGGCGAAGGCGGCTTCGGGATCACCTACCGGGGCCGGATGCCCTCCGGCGAGGAGGTGGCGATCAAGGAGTTCTTCCCCTCCGGCCACTCGGAGCGCAGCCACTCATGCCAGGTGGCGCCGCTGCCGGACTCCTATGCGCAGTTCGAAGCCGCGAAGGCGTTCTTCGAAAAGGAGGCGGAGACCCTGCGGGCAATGGCGCCGCATCCCAACGTGGTCGGCGTCCGCTCGCATTTCACTCGGCACAACACCGCCTACATGGTGATGGACCTGGTCCGCGGACACAGCGTCCACGACTACCTCGTGAAGATGGCCGAGGGCCAGTTCGACCCGACCGGCGAGGACGTGCGCCAGTTCCTGATCGGCGTCGCCTCGGGCCTGGCGCATGTCCATGACGCGCAGATCCTGCACGGTGACATCAAACCCCAGAACATCCTGATCGACGAGCCCGACGGCCGCCCGATCCTGATCGATTTCGGCGCCTCGCGCGAGATGAAGGACGCGAAGCAGAGGCCGGACTTCATCTCCCTGACCTTCGCCGCGATCGAACTGATCCACGCGGGCCTGCATTCCGCCATCGGCCCGTGGAGCGACATCTATTCGCTCGGGGTGGTCGCCTACATGCTTGCGACCGGGACGACGCCGGCGACGGCGGTGGCGCGCGGCGACGCCGTCTTCAACCACGGGCGACCCGACCCGATCCGCCCCTGCGTGAGCGCGTGCCGCCCCGGGATCGACCGGGACCTGGCCGAGATCATCGACGCCTGCCTGGCGCTGGACCCTTCCGACCGGCCGCAGAGCGCGGACGCCCTCGCGGCGCGGCTCCGCCACGGGCCCGGCAGGGACCAGGTCACGCGCATCTACGGCCGGGCCAGGCGGCTGGACGAGGGGCAGGTCCGCCAGGCCCTGCTCGTCGTCATCGCGCCACGCAGCGATCCGGAGCGCCCTGCCCCCGCCTCGCCCGCTCCGACGCCGCCTCCGGCGCCGCGGCAGCCGCCCGGCCCCGGCGAGGATGGCGTCGGGGCTCTCGAGCTTCTGCTGTTCCTTATCGTCATCGTCTTTCTGGGATTGCTGACCTATGCCGCCTACCTCGTCCTCCAGACCGATGCGCTTTCCTGACGGGTTGGCGGCCCTGGCGTTCGTGCTGGCCACGTTCGCGTCTGCGGTCGTCCCGGCGCGCGCCCAGACGCCCGAGGCGGTGCAGCTCGCCGATCAGGGCGTGTTCCGGATCATGAACATCCGCGAAGACGGGCTGAGCACAGGCTCGGGCTTCATGATCGGCCCCGACCTGGTGATGACCAACCACCACGTCGTCGGAGGCTCGGAGCGGCTGCTGGTGCTGCGTTCGGAGCCGCCGTTCAACGAACTGCTCGACGCCACGGTCGTCGCCGCGCAGGCGAGCTTCGACATGGCGGTGCTGCGCGTGCCCGGCCTGGTCGGACGTCGGATCGAGCTGTCGCCGACGTTGCCCATGAAGGGGGCCCGCGTGTTCTCGCTGGGCTTTCCCGGGCTTGCAGACCTGTCGCACGCCCGGGACCTCGAGGGACTTCGGCGGGATCTCAACTACACGGTCTCGACGCTGACCTCGGGCGACGTGAACCGAACGGTGCGCGAGTCCTGGACCGACACCGGGCCGGTGCTGAACGTGATCCAGCACAGCGCCGAGGTCCGGCACGGCAACAGCGGCGGCCCGTTGCTGGACGACTGCGGGCGCATCGCCGGCATCAACACGCAGATCCGCGCGCGAGAGTCGGTCAGCACCATCCACCTCGCCGCCGGGGTCACCGACATCCGCCGCTTCCTCGACGCGGCCGGCGT
>CAXGVP010000817.1:0-2292 GCA_964013055.1 uncultured Albimonas sp. | reverse complement strand
GTCGAGCGACTCGGGCCCCGCGCCCCCCACGGCCCGCACCGGCGCGTCCGCGAGCCGGACCTCGCCGTCGGCGAAGCGCAGGATCTCGACGCCCGAGACCTCGTCCCACTGGTGGGCCACGCCGTCGATCTCCGCGGGCAGGCGCACCACCCGCGCCTCGCCGGGGGCCAGGATCTCGATGTCGAACTCCGCCATCGTGCGGCGGCCGTAGTCGACCACGTCCTCGCCCGCGCCGCCGTCGATCGACTGCGTGCCGAAGCCGCCCGCGATGCGGTCGTCGCCGCGGCCCGCGTCGATGCGCACGTCCCAGCCGGTCGCCTCGATCGAATCGTCTCCGGCCCCGCCGCGGATCGCGTGGCCGCCCGGCCCCTCGACCGTCACCACGTCGTCGCCGGCGCCCGCGCGCACCGAGGCGTCGGCCCCGGTCGCGCGGATCCAGTCCGCGGCCTGCGTCCCCCGCAGCCGCAGCCCGGGGCCGGAGGCCAGGATCTCCTGCCCCCCGTCGGGCGTGGGATGGTAGGAGACCGAGCTCGGCTGCAGCGCGTCGACCGCCACGTCGCCGTCCTCGAAGCGCAGGATCTCGATCCCCGCCAGCGTGACGAGCGGGCCGCCGTCGCGGGTCAGCACCCCGTCGCGAAAGCCGTAGCGGGCGGCGGGCCCCTCCAGTTCCAGCACGTCGAGCCCCGCGCCCCCCACCGCCAGCGCCCCCACGGCGGCGGCGGTCAGGCGGAAGACGTCGTCGCCCTCGCCCCCGAAGGCGTAAACCTGGCCGGAAAGCTCGAACACGTCGTCGCCCGCTTCCCCCCACAGGAAGTCGCGCAACGCCCCGCCCGAGATCAGCCGGTCTGCGCCCTCGCCCCCCCAGGCCTGGCCGCCGGGACCCGCCAGGTCCAGCACGTCGTCGCCCTCGCCCCCGAAGAGCGCGTCGCGCAGCCCCTCGCCGCGCAGAACATCGTCGTCCGGGGTCCCGTGAAGGGCCCCGCCGGTCGCCTCGGTCATCGCTCGTGATCCCGCCTCGCCCGCCGTCCTGGCGGAGGCGGCTCGCCCACCCCTGGCCGAACCGCTTGCATTCGAAGTTATCGAATCCCTAACGCGGAAAGGGTCGTTGCTGAATCGTTAATAGGGTGAATGCGATGTATTCGCGGTTAATGCGGCCCCGCCGAGCGGGCGCGGCCGCCGCCAGGTCAGGCCCATCGCCGCACTGGCTTGCGTGCATCGCCCCCGATGCGGTCTATATCCGCCCGAGAACCGCCCCCCCTCCCGATCGCGAGAGCCTGAATTCCATGAGCCGCAAGACCCTCGACGACCTCGACCTCTCCGGCAAGCGCGTGCTGGTGCGCGTCGACGTCAACGTGCCGGTGTCGAACGGGAAGGTCACCGACGACACCCGCATCCGCGCCATCCTGCCGACCGTGAAGGACATCCTGGCCGCCGGCGGCAAGCCGATCCTGCTGGCCCATTTCGGTCGGCCCAAGGGCCAGGTCGTGCCGGAGATGAGCCTCTCGGTCGTGCGTCCGGCCCTTGAAGCGGCCATCGGCGCCCCGGTCGCCTTCGCCTCCGACTGCGTGGGCGAGACCGCGGCCGCCGCCGTCGCGGCGCTGGCGGCCGGCGAGACCCTGCTGCTGGAGAACACCCGCTTCCACGCCGGCGAGGAGAAGAACGACCCCGCGCTCGCCGCGCAGATGGCGAAGCTGGGCGACGTCTTCGTCAACGACGCCTTCTCCGCCGCCCACCGCGCCCACGCCTCGACCGAGGGGCTCGCCCGCCTGCTGCCCTGCGCCGCCGGCCGGCTGATGGAATCGGAGCTCTCGGCGCTGGAGAAGGCGCTGGCCCATCCCGAGCGTCCGGTGACCGCCGTGGTCGGGGGGGCCAAGGTCTCCACCAAGCTCGACCTGCTGTCGAACCTGATGGAGAAGGTCGACGCCATCGTCATCGGCGGCGGCATGGCCAACACCTTCCTCGCCGCCCAGGGCATCGGCGTGGGCAAAAGCCTGTGCGAGCACGACCTGCTCGACACCGCGCGCGAGGTGATGGCCAAGGCCGAGGCGCGGGGCTGCAAGCTGCTGCTGCCCTCCGACGTCGTGGTGGCGCGCGAGTTCAAGGCCAACGCCGCCTCCGAGACCGTGCCGGCGACGGAGTGCCCCGAGGACGCGATGATCCTCGACGCCGGCCCCGACGCCGTCGCCGCGGTCGCCGCCCAGTTCGAGGCTTCGAAGACCCTGGTCTGGAACGGCCCGCTGGGCGCCTTCGAGATCGAGCCCTTCAACCACGCCACCGACGCCGCCGCCACCA
>CAXGVP010000816.1:0-2293 GCA_964013055.1 uncultured Albimonas sp. | reverse complement strand
TCCTGCGGCCCGCCACCGGGCGGCGCGGCGAGGGCCCCCCCCCGCGGCCCGCCCCAAGGGCGCCCCGGGCCCGACCCGGGGCCTCCGCCGTGACGACGAGGCCTGCGCCCGGTTGCGGGCCTCGGGAGGCTCCGGGTCGAGCCTGGGGCGCGCCCGGCTCGGGGCGCTGGAGCTGAATTTCCGCCGGCGCCGTCCGTCGCCGCCGCGCATCGAAAGGAACCCCCATGAAGATCGAGGACGTCTGCCGTCTCGCCCCCGTGGTCCCGGTGCTGATCGTCGAGGACCTGGCCCATGCCGCGCCGCTGGCCCGCGCCCTCTCGGCCGGCGGGCTGAAGGCGCTGGAGGTCACCCTGCGCACGCCCTGCGCGCTCGACGCGATCCGCGCCATGGTCGAGGCCGCCCCCGACGCCGTGGTCGGCGCCGGCACCCTGATGACCCCCGAAGACGTCCGCAACGCCGTCGCGGCGGGCGCGCGGTTCGGGGTCTCGCCCGGGCTCTCGCACAAGGTGCTCGACGCGGCCGAGGAGGCGGGGCTGCCGATGCTGCCCGGCGTCGCCACCCCCTCGGAGGCGATGGCGGGGATGGAGCGGGGGCTCACCCACCTCAAGTTCTTCCCCGCCGAGGCCAACGGCGGCGCGCCGGTGCTCAAGGCCTGGGCGAGCCCGCTCGCCGGCGTCTCCTTCTGCCCCACCGGCGGGATCGGGCTGGGCAATGCGGCCGACTACCTGGGCCTGCCCAACGTGGTCTGCGTCGGCGGCTCCTGGGTGGCGCCGGCGACGCGGATGGCGGCAGGCGACTGGGCGGGGATCGAGGCGCTGGCCGCCGAGGCGGCGGCGCTGCCGGTCTGACGGGGGCAGGGGGCGGCCCCCGCATCACCCTGCGTCACACCTGTTACGCCCGGGCGACGCACCTGTAACGCCCGGCTGTGACGCCTGCCGCCCCGTCCGATTTTTCATCAAGCGATTTCAACGCCCTGCGCCGTTGGCACGGGGATTGCTATGAAAGCCTCCGACACCGGATCGGAGCGCGGCATGGCCGAGAACACGCAAGGTCGACGGAACGAGGCGATGGACGCGGTCCCCCGCGCCTACGTCAACGCGCTGGCGGTCGACTTCACGCTGGCGGAGTTCACGCTCGACTTCCTCCAGGCCTTCGGGCCCGAGGCGCAGGGCGCCGGCGCGCGGCTGGTGACGGCGCCGGCGAACATGCCCCTGTTCCGCGACGCGCTCGCCGCGGCCATCGCCGACTACGAGCGGCGCTACGGCGCGTTGGGACCGCAGGGGGGGGAGGGCTGATGGCCGGCCTCGCCGCGATCCACCAGGCGGGCGAGAGCGTCGTGCAGCTGCTGCGCGCGCGCCGCGACCTGATGGCCGAGCAGGGCGTGCTGGGCCCGGTTCCGGCGGGGCTCGACATCTCGCAGGTCGGCACCGCGCGGCTGACCTCGGCGCAGCCGCCCAATGCGGGGCTGACGATCTGCTGCTACTGCGTCACGCGCTCCGAGCAGCCGGTGGCCCGGCCGCCGGCGCGCGAGAAGGCCGACCGCGTCTCGATCGCCGTCGAGCTGGGATACCTGGTGGTTCCCTGGGCGTCGTCCGCCGCCGAGGAACACGGCGTGCTCGCCTGGGCGATGCTGGAGCTGAGCCGCTATTCGCTGCTGGACCGCTCGCTGCTGGTCGGGGATGCGTGGGAGCGCGACGAGACGCTGCAGATCGTGCCCGAGAGCCTCGCCTCCGACGACCTGTTCCGGATCTGGTCGGCGTTGCAGCTGCGCTATCGCCTCTCGGCCACCTTCCGCGCGCGGGTCATCCGCCTGAGCTGCGGCCGGCCCGAGACCGGCCCGCCGGTCGTCGCCACCCGTTTCGGCTTCGCCGATGTGGATCCCCTGACGGAGGGGACGCCATGACGGCGTTCGAGCTTCTGGACCGCCGGCTGCTGGCCGCCCTGCGTTTCGTGGACGCCGCCGGCGCCCCGGTGACCTCGCCCGTCGAGGCGCGGGCCGAGGGGCTGGACCCCCGGGCGCTGGGCTGGTCGCGCAAGCGCGACGGCACGCTGCTGCTGCGCGCGCCGGGGCTGGAGGCGCAGGCCGCCGCCTTCGACGTCCTGCCCGGCGCGCCGGGGGTCGGCGAGGAGATCCTGACCCTGGACCTGCGCCCGACCGACCCGGCCCTGGCCCCGCGCCGGGCCTCGCTGCCGCTGCCGCGGGACCCGGACCCGGAGGCGGCCGAAAGCCTGCTGGCCGCGGCCGAGATCCGCCTGCTTCCCGGCCTTGGCGCCCGGGCGGAGGGGCTGGAGG
>CAXGVP010000815.1:0-2295 GCA_964013055.1 uncultured Albimonas sp. | reverse complement strand
GCGGGCGCCCCGGCCGGGATCAGCGCGGCGAGGCGGGCCTGCCGCTCCGCCCGGTAGGCGTCGGAGGCGGGGGCGCCGGCCCCGTCCAGCAGGGTGCGGTAGTCGAGACCGTTCGACGACAGCGGCGGCAGCTGGGCGAAGCGCACGCCCCCGGTTTCGACATGCGCCAGCGGCCGCCCGCCCGAGATCACCAGCGGGTCCGCCCCCTGCGCCGCCAGCGCGCGGGCCAGCGTCAGCGTGCGCACCAGGTGGCCCGAGCCCATCAGGTGCGTGACCAGCAGGGCGATGCGCGGACCGCTCATCGCACGACCAGCTTTTCCGGGGCCCCGACGGCGACGGGGCGCCCGGCCTCGAGCGTCACCGGGTGGATTGCGAACCGCTTGATGCGGAACGTCTCCGGCCCCTCGTAGCGCCAGCCGGTCGCCATCGCGAGCGCGGCGCGCATCAGGCCGCGGTGGGTGACCAGCAGGGTGGGTTCCGCGATCTCGGCGAAGAGGGGGGCGAGGCGGGCGAACATGTCCGCCGGCCCCTCGCCGCCGGGGGCGCGGAAGGCCAGGGTCCAGCCCTCGACCGGGCCGTAGGCGCAGTCGGGGTCGGCGATCAGCTCGGCGCCCTGACGGCCCTCCCACTCGCCCATGTCCATCTCCAGCAGGCGGTCGTCGAAGCGGATCGGGGCGGGGTCGAGGGCGGCCAGCGTCTCGGCCGTCTCCCGCGCACGGCAAAGCGGCGAGCACAGGATCGGCCGCCCGCGCCAGGCCTCGGGCAGGCGGCGCAGGGCCAGCTCCGCCCGCCCCTCGTCCGAGAGCGGCACGTCGGTGCGCCCCTGCAGGCGGCCCAGGGCGTTCCACTCGGTTGGGAAATGGCGGAGGAGGGCGATCTGCACGGCGGGATCCTTCCGGTCGGTCGAGCCTGCGCCGAGCCTCCCCCGGCGGGCGCCCAGCCATACAAGCCCCCCCGCCCCGCGTCGACCGCGCCCGACCTCCCCCGGACGCCCGCCGCGGGCGGAGCGGCCCGGGCCAGGGTCGGGAGGGGCGCCCCGCGGCCGTCTGCCAAGAGCGCAGCGGCCCAGCGGCGTCGGCAACCGGCGCAGGCGGTGGGGGTCATGGCGGAGCAAGGACGCCGGCAGCGCCTGCAGAAGAGGGGGCGACGGCCGAGCCTCGCCGGCGGCGGCGCGCACTGTCGGCGCAGACCGCGCAGGGGCGCAGGCGGCGGGTCAGCGGCGGATCAGCGGGGTCAGCAGGTCGCGAAGCCGGGCCGCGGCCGCCTCCAACCCGTGCCGCGCCTCGACATGGGCACGGGCGGCGAGGCGCAGGGCGGCGAGGCGCTCGCGGTCCGCGTCCAGCGCGGCGAGGGTTCCGGCGAAGGCGGCCGCGTCGCCCGGCGGCGGCAGGGGCAGGCCGGCGGGCGGCGGCGGCAGCACGTGGCGCGGGCCGGGGCGGTCCTCGGCCAGCGCAGGGAGGCCCGCGGCCTGCGCCTCGAGGTAGACCATGCCGAAGCCCTCGTTGACGCCGGGCCAGACCAGCAGGTCGGCGGCCTCCATCCCGGCGCGAAGGCGCCGCGGGTCGGGCTCCACCCCCCGAAAGCGGACGCGGGGGCCGAGCGGGGCCAGCAGCGCCTCGACCGCCGCCCGTTCGGCGCCGTCGCCGATGACGTCGAGCGTGACGGCGGGGGCCTCGGGCCGGGAGAGGGCGCCGGCCAGGGCCGCGAAGGACGCGAGCTTGTCGCCCGGGCGCATCATCGCCACCGCCAGCAGGCGCAGGGGACCGGGGGCCGAGGGGCGCGGCGCGGGCCGGGGGCCGAGCTCGGCGAAGGGCGCCAGCTCCGCCAGCCGCGCGCCGGGCAGGCGCTGCAGCATCGGCAGGTCCCGCGCGGTCGACCACAGCAGCAGGTCGGCGGCGGCGAGCGACCGCTCGGCGGCCTCGGCGAAGCCCGCCCAGGGGCCCTCGCGCCGCTTCGGGGCGTGGATCGGCTCGGAGATCACATAGGGCAGGCCCAGCGCTGCGCAGACCGCGGGGCCGATCAGGTCGGGCGCTTTCCAGTAGGAAT
This sequence comes from uncultured Albimonas sp., assembly GCA_964013055.1. Taxonomy (GTDB): domain Bacteria; phylum Pseudomonadota; class Alphaproteobacteria; order Rhodobacterales; family Rhodobacteraceae; genus Albimonas. The sequence continues at coordinate 249 of CAXGVP010000815.1, read as the reverse complement.
GATAGGTGAACCACAGCGCGGGCGGATCGGCGCGCAGGGCCGCGACCAGGCGCGCGGCCTCGGCCTCGGCCTCGGCCGCCAGCGCGGCCTGGGCGGCGGGGTCGCCCTGCATCTCCAGCGTGCGCAGGGGGGAGGCGACGAAGGGCGCGAAGCCCGCCCCCTCCAGCGCCTGCAGGGTCAGGCGGGCGATGCGCCGGTCGCCGGAGGGATTGGGGTGGTCGGGCGGCTTCATCGGCGCGTGGAAGGCCA
>CAXGVP010000814.1:0-2307 GCA_964013055.1 uncultured Albimonas sp. | reverse complement strand
GTGTCGCCGTCGCCCTGGGGCGAGCCGGAGGACTTGCGGGCGGTGGTGATGCTCATCGCATCACACCGCCGGGAAGGCGGGGGCGCGCCGCTCGACGAAGCTCTTCACGCCCTCGCCGAAGTCGGGGGCCTCGAAGCTGCGCTTCATCTCGGCGTCGGCGATGGCGAGCGATTCCCCGAAGCTCTGGAAATAGGACGCCCGCACCTGCCGCTTCATCACCGCGATCGAGCGGGGCGAGACCTCCTTGGCCAGGCTCTGCGCGATGCCGTCGACCAGCGCGTCGAGGTTCTCGCCCGGCACGGCGCGGTTCACCAGGCCCAGGCCCTGCGCCTCGGCCCCGGTGAACTTGCGCGCCGAGAACAGCAGGTCCAGCGCGTTGGCCTCGCCCACCAGGCGGGGCAGCAGCCAGGCGATGCCATGCTCGGCCACCAGCCCGCGGGCGGCGAAGGCGGTGGTGAACTTGGCCTCCTCGGCCGCATAGCGCAGGTCGCAGTAGAGCGCGAGGATCAGCCCGATCCCCGCGCAGGGACCGTTGATCTTGGCGATCACCGGCTTGGGGCAGCTGTAGAGATAGCCGAAGCGCCCCGCATAGACGTCGCCGAGCGCCGGGCCGGGGGCCGCGGAAAACCGCGGATCGCCCTGGGGCGTCGAGCCGTTGGGCTTGGTCTCGGAGGTCCCCTTCGAGGCGACGGCGTTCTCCAGCACCCCCATGTCCGCGCCGGCGCAGAAGCCGCGGCCGGCGCCGGTGATCACGATGGCCCGGCAGGCCGGATCGACGCCGGCCTGCTGGACGGCGGTCTGCAGCTCGTTGGCCAGCGTCGGCGTGTAGGCGTTCAGCCGGTCGGGGCGGTTGAGCGCGATGGTGGTCACGTCGTCGGCGGTCGAGACCAGAATCTCGGTGAAGCTCATCGGTGCGTCTCCTGGAATCGGGCGCGCCTGCGGGGCGCGTGTGGGATCGGGCGCGCCTGCGGGGCGCGTGTCGTCATTCTGCGGGCACGGCGTCGGCCGCGGGCGCGGCGGCGCGCAGGGCGGTGGGCTTGAGGCTGATCACCCCCGAGGCGACCAGCGCCCGGTATCCCGCCTCGTCCACGCCCAGGATGCCGGTCAGCACCGCATGCGTGTCCGCGCCCAGCAGCGGCGCGGGCCCCACCGGCGGCTTGCGCCGGCCTTCCTCCAGGATCGGCAGCGAGAACTGGCGTTGCTGGCCGATATGGGGGCGCTCGATGTCCAGATGCGCGCCGACGGCGGCGAAATGGGCGTCGTCCAGCGTCTCCTCGGGCGTCAGCACCGGGGCGGCGGTCACGCCGGCGGCCTGCAGCTCGGCCGCCGTGGCGTGGATGTCGCGCGTCGCCGTCCACTCGGCCAGCGCCGCGTCGATCTCGTCCTCCCGCGCCCGCCGGGCGTCGAGGTCCAGCCCCGCCCAGTCCGGCCGCCCGATCGTCTGCGCCAGCACCTCCCACGCCGCCTGGTCATGGGCGGCGACATGGATCCAGCGGTCCTCGCCCGCGCCGGGATAGAGGCCGTGGGGCGCCATCGCGACATGGCGGTTGCGGATGCGCGCCGGCTCCTCGCCGGTCACGCCGCGGGCCAGCATGGCGGGGGCGGCGAAGGGCACGAGGCACTCGACCTGGCTGAGGTTCAGCCACTGGCCCTTGCCGCCGCGGGTCCGGTGCACCAGCGCCGCCAGCGCCGCCGCAGCCCCGTAGAGACCCCCGATCGGGTCGCCATAGGCGATGTGCCCCATCATCGGCGGCCAGCTCGGATCCCCGCGGAACGAGGGCAGGCCCGAGGCCTGCTCCAGCGTCGAGCCGTAGGCCCGCGTGTCCGACCAGTCGTTGCCGGAGCCGAAGGCCGAGGCGGAGACCATCACCAGGTCCTCGCGCCCCTTCGACAGGCCCTCCCAGCCCATGCCCAGCCGCTCCATCACCGTGGCGGCGTGGTTCTCGACGGTCAGCTGGCAGGCGTCCACCAGCGATTTCGCGAGCCGCTTGCCCTCGGCCGTGGTCAGGTCGAGGCTGACGCTCTTCTTGCCGCGGTTGAGCGCGGTGAAGCGACGCGATTCCTCGTACTGGCCCCGCGCGATGCTCTCGGCATCCCACAGCGTGCCGCGCCACCAGTCGGGATAGCGCCCGGCCTCGATCTTGATCACCTCGGCCCCGAGGTCGGCGAGGATCCGCGTGATCAGCGGCCCCGCCCAGCCCATCGAGAAGTCGGCGACGCGCAGGCCGGTCAGCGGCTCCCCCGGGGCCGCGTCGCGGGCGGCGGAGACGTCGAGCGGCTCGAACCCGTCGCCGGTGTCGGCCACCC
>CAXGVP010000813.1:0-2310 GCA_964013055.1 uncultured Albimonas sp. | reverse complement strand
GTGTGGGGCCGCGACCCGGCCGCGTCGGCGACCGCGAAGCTGACCATCCCCTCGGGCTTGGGCCCCGAGGCGCCGGGTCCGGCCACGCCGGTGACGGCCACCGCCAGTTGCGCGCGCGAGCGCTCCAGCGCCCCCGCGGCCATCGCCGCGGCGGTGGCGTCCGAGACGGCCCCATGTTCCTTCAGCACGGCCTTCGGGACCCCGAGCACCTCCATCTTGGCGGGGTTGGAGTAGGTCACGAAGGCCCGCTCGGCGACCGAGGACGAGCCCGCCACCGCGGTCAGCGCCCCGAAGATCAGGCCGCCGGTGCAGCTCTCGGCGGTGACGATCATCACGCCCCTGGCCTTGGCGGCGTCGAGCACCCCGGCGGCCAGCTCCATGATGTCGGGGGGGAAGAAGTCGTCGGTCATCGCCCTGTCTCCTGCGGCCATGCTGCGGGAGGGGAGATGAGCACGCGTGCGCCCGGTTGCCAACCGGGCGCACGGTGGGATCAGAGGATGAAGTCGGACAGGTGCAGATCGTCCGCGTCGCGCTTGAGGAAGGTCAGCGAGTCCTCGCCCAGCTCCAGTTCCGCGTGCTTGCCGTCGTCGTCGATCTTGTTGAGAAGCTTCTTGAACTGCCGCTTCGAGACATCGAAGGCCGTCAGGTCCACAACGTCGTCGCCGCCGAAGCCCTTGATGCGGTCGTGGCCGTCGCCGGGGCGGAAGTGGATGGCGTCGGCGCCGCCGCCGCCGATCACCAGGTCGTCGCCGAGCCCCCCCAGCAGGACATCGTCTCCGGCCCCGCCCACCAGTTTGTCGTCGCCGAGGTTGCCGTAGACGGAATCCTCGCCCGCGCCCGCCTTCATCACGTTGCGGTCGCTGGACCCGTACATGACGTCGTCGCCGTCGCCGCCCTTGTAGACCTTGTCGGGCGAGAGCAGCAGCAGGCGGAACTCTCCGATCGCGCCGTCGCCTTCGACGGCTGCGAAGACATCGCCTGCGGTCTCTGCGGTGAAGCTCATGCCGGTGGTGGCGCCGGTGAAGGAGGCGCTCGCCTGTTCCACCGCGCCGTCCTCGCCCAGCGTGTAGATGACGACCCGGGCGGAGGCGAGCGGAGCATCCTCCTGCGGAAACGCGCTGAAGGCGATGGAATAGGTGAAGTCCGCCTTGGCGACGAAGCGATACCAGTCGGCGTCCGTCTCGCTGTCGATGCGTCCGAGCATCTGAACGCCCGGCGCGATGGTGTCGTCGGTGAACGGACCCTCGCTCACGATATCGGTCATGGTGGGGACTCTCCCGAAGTATTGGCCTTGAATCGCCGCGACGGTGACCTCGCGGCGACCCGGCGTCCAGCCAGAATGTTCAGGAAGAGTTCAAAATGATGAACGCCTCGCCGTGGCGCCACAGCGAGGCGTTCCGATGTCTCCCGCATCCGGCCCCGAGGGCCGGCGCGTCAGCCCAGAGCGGCGCGCACCGCGTCTTCCACGGCCTTCAGCGCGGCGGGCACGCCGTCGCCGTCGGGGCCGCCGGTCTGGGCCATCTCGGGGCGGCCGCCGCCGCCCTTGGCGCCCACGCAGGGGGCCGCGGCGCGGACGAGGGTCACGGCGTCGACGCGGTCGGTGAAGGCCTTGGAGACGCCGATCACGATCGAGCCCTTGCCGTCCGACTTCGCCGCAAGGGCGGCAACTCCGGGGGACTGGGCCAGCAGTTCGTCGACCGCCGACTTCATCTCCCGGGGGTTCAGCCCCTCGACCTCGCGGAGCGTCAGGGCGACGTCGCCGATCATCTCGACCTGGGCCGCGCCGCCGCCGGTCGCGAGCTTCTTCTTGGCCTCGGCGAGCTCGCGCTCCAGGCCCCGGCGCTCGGCGGTCAGCGCCTCGATGCGGCCGGCGATCTCGTCAGGGGTGGCGTGCAGGGCGGCGCCGGCCTCGGCCACGATCGCGGACTGGCGGGCGACGAAGGCCTCGGCGGCTTCGTGGGCCACGGCCTCGATCCGGCGCACGCCGGCGGCGGCGCCTTCCTCGCGCAGCACCTTGAAGAAGCCGATCTGGCCGGTGTTCCGCACATGGGTGCCGCCGCAGAGCTCGATCGACCAGGGGTGGTTCTCGCCCTGGTCCGTGCCGCCCATCGAGACCACGCGGACCTCGTCGCCGTATTTCTCGCCGAAGAGGGCGCGGGCGCCGGACTGGCGGGCCTCGTCGATAGGCATCACCCGGGTCTCGACCGCGCTGCAGGCGCGGATGCGGGCGTTCACCTCCCGCTCCACGTCCGCGATCTCCTCGGCCGAGATCGGGCCGCCGTGGGAGATGTCGAAGCGCAGCCGGTCGGG
>CAXGVP010000812.1:0-2311 GCA_964013055.1 uncultured Albimonas sp. | reverse complement strand
GGCCCCCGGCGGAGCTCAGGCATCTTCAGCGACGGACGGATCCGGAGGACAGGCGCGGCTTGTTCTTGGGTGAGTTCAGAAGCGCCGCCCCCCTGCCCTCGCGCGCGCCCTCGCCCGCGCCGCGTCCCCGGCCGCCCCGGGCCCAGGCCCGCCCGCAGGGCGCCTCCTCTCCCTGCGTCGCCCCAATCCGGCACGAATCCTGCTAGGCTTTCCGGGACGCCTGCCTCCGGTTTCACTTGCCGCCGGCCGGTATGCGTCGATTTCGCCCAGCCAGCCCGGCGACATTCGTTCACTCCGGGTCTATAGGAGGGGCCCCGAACGCCCCGCGCCCCCCCGGGACCGCCGGACGGGCGCGTCCGAACCCGCCGCGATGGGAGCCATCATGCGCCGCCTCCGCAACGTCAAGATCGTCGCCACGCTTGGCCCCGCCTCCTCCGACCGGACCGTGATCCGCGCCCTGGTCGAGGCCGGGGCGGACGTGTTCCGCCTGAACATGTCCCACGGCAGCCAGGAGGAGATCGCCGCCCGCCACCGCATCATCCGCGAGGTGGAGCATCAGACCGGCCGCCCGATCGGCATCCTCGCCGACCTGCAGGGCCCCAAGCTGCGCGTCTCGCGCTTCAAGGACGGCAAGGCGGAGCTGAAGGACCAGCAGAAATACCGCATCGAGCTGGGCAAGGAGCTCGGCGACGCCGACCGCGCCTTCCTGCCCCACCCGGAGATCTTCAAGGCGCTCAAGCCCGGCTCGCGCCTGCTGATCAACGACGGCCAGATCCGCCTGCGGGTCGAAAGCTGCGACGAGAAATCCGCCGACACCATCGTCGAGGTCGGCGGGACCATCTCCGACCGCAAGGGCGTGAACGTCCCCGACGTGGTGCTGCCGATCCCGGCGCTGACCGCCAAGGACAAGGACGACCTCGAGTTCGTGTGCAACCTGGGCGTCGACTGGCTGGCGATGAGCTTCGTGCAGCGCGCCGACGACGTGGCCGAGGGCCAGCGCCTGGCCGCCGGCCGCGCCGCGGTGCTCGCCAAGATCGAGAAGCCGGCCGCCGTCGACGACATCGACGCGATCCTGGCCGAGGCGGACGGCATCATGGTCGCCCGCGGCGACCTGGGCGTCGAAATGCCGGTCCACAAGGTCCCCGTGATCCAGCGCCGCCTGATCACCACCGCCCAGCACGCGGGCAAGCCGGTGATCGTGGCGACCCAGATGCTCGAGAGCATGATCAACGCCCCGATCCCGACCCGGGCCGAGGTCTCGGACGTCGCCACCGCCATCTACGACGGCGCCGACGCGGTGATGCTGTCGGCCGAATCCGCCGCCGGCGACTACCCGGTTGAAGCGGTCGCCACGATGAACTCGGTCGCCGAGGAGGTCGAGCGCGACCCCCACTTCCGCGTCCGCATGGAGGCGCTGCGCCCCGCCGCCCGCCCCCGCGTGGCCGACGCGATCGCGGCCGCCGCGCGCGAGGTCGCCGAGACCACCGACATCAAGGCCATCGCCTGCTTCACCCACGGCGGAACCACCGCCCAGCTGGTGGCGCGCGAACGCCCCCGGGTGCCGATCCTGGCCCTGACCCCCTCCACCCGCTCCGCCCGCCGGATGGCGCTGGTGTGGGGCATGCACTGCATCCTCACCCACGAGGTGGAGCGCTTCAAACTGGCGGTGGTCTCCGCGGCCCGCGCCGCCCGCGACCACGGCTTCGCCACCGAACAGGACCGCATCGTGGTGGTCGCCGGCATCCCCTTCAACGTCGCCGGCACCACCAACATCCTGCGCGTCGCCCCCGTCGACGAGCGCCTGATCTACGAGGGCGAGCCCGAGTGACGCGCCCCCGCCTCGAGCCCGGCCAGGCCTCCGCCTGACCCCGGCTCGAGGCGCCGCCGGCGGAACGGACCCGCCTCCCTCTCCGCCCCGAGGGCCCGCGCCAACGCCCGCGCCCTCGCAAAGGCCCTGCCCCCTCGATCCCCGAGCCCTCCGCCCGCCACGGCGACTGCTGGCCGGCGGCGACCCTCAACCGGACCGCCGAGATCCCCGTCGGGATCGAGGTCCACGCCGCGACCGGCGAGCTCCTGCGCAGCCGTCCCGGCCCGCCCAACCGCGACTGGCTGACGACCGAGAGCTCCCCCGCTCCCGACGGCCTCCCCGCCCTCTTCCCCCGCCTTGCGACCGTCCTCGTCTCCCCCGACGAGACCTGCCCCCCGGCGCCTGACCGCGACGCCCGCCCCGGGCGCGCGCGGCCCCACGTCCCTCGGCAAGCGCCTGTTCTCCGGAGCCGTCCATCGCGGATGCCGATCAGAGCGACTCGCC
>CAXGVP010000811.1:0-2314 GCA_964013055.1 uncultured Albimonas sp. | reverse complement strand
GAGGCGCGGATGCGCGGCAACTCCACCTATTTCCCCGACCGCGTCGTGCCGATGCTGCCGGAAGAACTCTCGGCCGACCTCTGCTCGCTGGTCGAGGGCGAGGACCGCCCCTGCATCGCCCTGCGCATGGTGCTGTCCGAGGACGGCGCCAAGCGCGAGCACGACTTCCACCGCGCCCTGATGCGCTCGCCCGCCTCGCTGACCTACGAGCTGGTGCAGGCCGCCGCCGACGGCCGCCCGGGGCCGGAGGTGGAGCCGCATCTCAAGACCATCGCCGACCTCTACGCCGCCTACGATTCGGCCGCGAAGGCCCGCGAGCGTCGCCAGCCCCTCGACCTCGACCTGCCCGAGCGCCGCATCAAGCTGGCGGACGACGGCACGGTGGCCGCCGTCGGCTTCCGCGACCGGCTGGAGGCGCACCGGCTGATCGAGGAGTTCATGATCCTCTCCAACGTCTGCGCCGCCGAGACGCTGGAAGCCAGGCGCCGCCCCCACCTGCTGCGCGTCCACGAGGAGCCGGGCCAGGACAAGCTCGACACCCTGCGCGACGTGGCCGAGAGCTGCGGGCTGACGCTGTCGAAGTCCCAGGCGATCCGCCCCGCGCTCTTCAACCGCCTCCTGCACCAGGCGGCCGGCTCCGAGTTCGCCGAGCTGATCAACCTCACCGTCCTGCGCTCCCAGACCCAGGCCTATTACTCGCCCGACAACCTCGGCCACTTCGGCCTGAACCTGCGGGCCTACGCGCATTTCACCTCGCCGATCCGCCGCTACGCCGACCTGATCGTGCACCGCGCCCTGATCGCCGCCCACGACTGGGGCCATGACGGCCAGACCGGCGAGGAGATCGAGGAGCTCAAGGACACCGCCGAGCACATCTCCTTCACCGAGCGCCGCTCGATGACGGCGGAGCGGGACACCAACGACCGCTACCTCGCCTCCTACCTCTCCGAGCGGGTGGGCAACGAGTTCAAGGGCCGCGTCGCCGGCGTCGCCCGCTTCGGCCTGTTCGTGAAGCTCGACGAGACCGGCGCCGACGGCCTTGTCCCGATCGCCAGCCTCGGCCGCGAGTGGTTCCGCCACGACCCCGAGACCCACACCCTGACGGGCGAGGACTCGGGCCGCGTCATCTCCATGGGCCAGCGCTGCCTGGTGCGCCTGGCAGAGGCGGTCCCGGTCACCGGCGGCCTGCTCCTGGAACTGCTGGAGATCGAGGGCGACGACGCTCCGCGCCCCAGGTCCCGCGGCCGCGCGCCGCGCAAGAAGATCTCCTCGGCCACCAAGGCCCGCGCCAAGCACGCCCGCCACAAGCGCCGCGGCTGAGGCCGGGCGCCGGCGCGCCGCCGACGGCGCTCGCGAAGCGCCTGTTTCCGGGTGAGTCAGGAGCGTCCTCCCCCGTCCCCCTCCAGGCGCTCCGCCAGCCGCAGGCCCAAGCCCGCCCGCAGGGCGCCTCCGTCCCCGGTTTCCTTTCCGCTCCGCTGGAGGCACTCTCCCCGGCAAATCAATGGGAGGATCCGACTTGACCGACGCCCCGCAGCCCGTCCGCCTGGTGACCTGCTCCACCGCCCCCAACCCGCGCCGCGTGAACGCCTTCCTGGTCGAGAAAGGGGTCGAGATCCCCAAGGAGGAGATCGACCTCGCCACCCGCGCCCATTACGACCCCGCGCATCTGAACAAGTTCGGCACCCACCACCTGCCGGCGCTGGAGCTCTCGGACGGGACCACCCTGACCGAGACCATGGCCATCTGCCGCTATCTCGAGGCCCTGCACCCCGAGCCCAACCTGATGGGCGCCACCCCCGTCGAGCTCGGCCGCATCGACCAGTGGAACCGCCGGGTGGAGTTCATGATCATGCTCCCCGCCGCCTATGTCTTCCGCCACTCGCACCCCGCCATGGCCGCGCTGGAGGTGCAGGAGCCGGTGATGTCCGAATGGCACCGCCGTCCCCTCGCCAAGGGGATCGAGGTGCTGGAGAAGCGCCTGCAGGAAAGCCCGTTCCTCGCCGGCGACCGCTTCACCATGGCCGATATCAACGCCTACATCGCCCTCGACTTCATGCGCGTGACCAAGACCCGCGTCCCCGAGGAGAACACGGCCACCCTGAAGTGGCAGGCCGCGCTTGCCGACCGCCCGTCGCTGCAGCGCTACGTCCCCCCCGGCGGCCTGAGCGCTTGAGCGGCCCGGTCTCCCTCCCCCTCGTCTACGACGCCCCGGTGCTGCTGCTGGGCGGGGGACCGGCCGCGCCGGAGCTGATCGCGGAGCTTCGCCCCCTCTGCGGCGCCGTGGTCGCCGCCGACGGGGGCGTCGACCGGCTGG
>CAXGVP010000810.1:0-2315 GCA_964013055.1 uncultured Albimonas sp. | reverse complement strand
AGCCCGGCCCGGAGGAGGAGGCCTTCTTCGCCGAGCTGCGCGCCCGCGGCGGCGGCGCGGGCCTGCCTGACCCGGCGGCCCGGCCGAAAGGTCCGCCCCCCGCGGAATGACGCCGACGATGATCCTGCTGGCCGGACCCAACGGGGCCGGCAAGTCGACCCTCTACCGGACCCGCGTGGCCCCCGCCTTCGCGGGTCCTTTCGTCAACGCCGACCTGATCCAGCGCGACGAGCTGCGCGACCCCTCTCCCCAGGCCGCCTACCGCGCCGCCGAGATCGCCGAGACCCGCCGGCGCGAGATCCTCGCCCGCCGCGGCGACCTCGCGACCGAGACGGTGTTCTCGCACCCCTCCAAGCTGGCGCTGGTCGAGGACGCCCGCGCCGCCGGCTACACGGTCTGGGTGATGCATGTGGGGGTCGAGGACGCCGAGATCTCGGTCGCCCGCGTCGCCTGGCGCATCGCCGAGGGCGGCCACGACGTGCCCGAGGAGAAGATCCGCGCCCGCTACGCCCGCTCCGAGGGCCTGATCCGCGCGGCGGTGGGGCTCGCCGACATGGGGCTGGTCTACGACAACTCCGTCGCGGGACGGCCGCCGAAGCTGATCCTGACCTTCGACGGCGGCCGGCTGGCGAAGCTGCGCCCCGACCCGCCGGGCTGGGTGCGCCGGGCCTATGCGGCCGATCTCGGCCCCTGACCGGGACCCTGACCGGCCCCCGGACCGGCCCCCGCATCGGACCCGTCCGCCGCTATTCCCAAACCGCCGCCGCCCCGCCTATCGTTCCGGCGCCGACGCAGGGGCGGAAGGGGGCGGAGCATGGCCGGCAAGCGCGAACAGACCGCGGAGCGCAAGGCGCAGATCCTGGGCGCGGCGGCGGGGCTGATCTCGACCCGGGGCGTGCAGGCGCTGTCCTTCGAGGCGGTGGCGCAGGAGGCGGGGCTCTCGCGCCAGCTGGTGCGCTACTACTACGCCGACCTCGACGCGCTGATCTGCGGGCTGTGCGACCACCTCGCCGCCGGCTACCGCGACCTGCTGATCGCCGGCATCATCGACCTGCGCGAGGTCGAGCGGCTGGACTTCTTCCTCGACTTCTTCTTCGACCTCGCCGAGGGCCGCCCGATGCCCGGGAACCTCGAGGCCTACGACGCCATGGTCGCCTGGTCCGTCGGCTCGACGCCGCTGCGCGAGCGGATGTGCGCCCAGTACCGGGTGCTGGGGCAGGTGATGGTCCACGAGCTCGCCATCGCCCACCCCCAGCTGCCGATGCCCGCCTGCGAGGAGCTGTCCTTCCTGTTCGTGTCGACGATGCATGCGCACTGGAGCTTCGTGGCGAGCCTCGGCCACTCGCGCGAGCATGGCCGGCTGGCGCGCAAGGCGATGGACCGGCTGATCCGCTCCTACCTCGCCGACGCCGAGCCCGCGATGACCGGGCCCTGGGCGCGCGACCGCTGACCCCGGGGGCGGCGCGAATCGCCCCGGCCCCTGCGCCGGCCATGCTTCCGCCAGCGGGCCCGGCGCCCGGGATCCCGCGATTTTCGATCCGGAAACCCCGTCGCCCCGGGCGGCGGCGGCAGGGGCGTTTTCGCAAGGGAAGCGCGGCGCCGCCCGCGGGTTTCCCCTGCGACCGCACAGGGACCTGCGCGGGGCGGTTTTTCGCGCCGAAAACCGCGCGTCGGCGGCGTTGACAGGCGGGGGAAGGGGGCGCTGGCTGGTCTGCGGGGGACCTCTCACGACGCTGTCCTGAACCTTGGGGGTGACTGGAATGACTGGAAAAACCATCGCCGCGGCGCTGGCGCTGGGCCTTGCCGCAGGGGGCGCGCAGGCGCTGACGCTGGGCGGGGTGAGCTTCGACGACGACGCCTTCGCCGACGCCGCCTCGCTCGCCGGCGGCTCGCCCGCGATTTCGGACTTCAGCGGGCTGGTCGGGGCCAGGTTGTGGCGAGGCGGGGGCATGGGCATCGGTGAAAATAACCGCTTGTTCTGAAAATTTCTCGATGGTCGGCGTGACCAAGGTCTTTCCTATGGGGTTCGCGTTTTGAGACAAGCGGATGCCTTTGTAGGCACTGGTGTCGCCGAGTCCCATATCGTCGGCCATCATGAGTATGACGTTGGGCTTGGCGGGCCGAGATTGGGCCGTGAGGGAGTGTGGCTGTGCCCAAAAGACCGCCAAAAGGACAGGCAGGGCGAGTTTCATCGCTTTTTCTTTTCTTGGTCGAGGCGTTCCTTCAATTGGTCGAGTTTTTCGTCGTTTTCGTACAGGTAGTCCTGTTGGGCGTTGTAGGCTGCAGCCCGGGTATCGATCATTTTCTTGAAATCG
>CAXGVP010000809.1:0-2315 GCA_964013055.1 uncultured Albimonas sp. | reverse complement strand
GCCGGACCGGGGCGGGCTTGCTACGCGCCGCCTCCACCAGCCGCGCGGCCGCGGCGTCGTCGAAAGGGGCGCGATGCCCAGAGAGATCGAGCGCAAGTTCCTGGTCGCGGACGGCTCCTGGCGGCAGGCGGCGGTCTCCCGGCTGCGGCTGCGCGACGGGCTCCTGGCCAGCGTCGACGGCCGCAAGGTTCGGGTGCGCTGTCTCGACGACCGCGCCTTCCTGACCGTGAAGGGCCCGCGCGAGGGCATCAGCCGCGACGAGTTCGAATACGAGATCCCGCTGGCCGACGGGCTGGCGATGCTGGACCATTGCGGCGGCGTCACGGTCGAGAAGACCCGCCACCTGATCCCCTTCGCCGGCTTCGAGTGGTGCGTGGACGAATACGACGCCCCGCTCGAGGGCGTGATCCTGGCCGAGATCGAGCTGCCCCAGGAAGACGCCGCCTTCGACCGCCCGCCCTGGCTGGGGCGCGAGGTCACCGGCCGGGCCGAATACCGCAAGGTCAACATGCTCCACGCCCGGCTCGGCCGCGGCTGACGCGCCCCCCCGGCCCGCCGCCGATCCCGCGAGGCGCGGCGCGCTCCCCCATGGCGAGCGCGCCGGCGTCGGCCTGGCCGCCCGCCGGCCAGGTCGGAGGGTGGGGTCGAGAGCGAGCCTCGCCCGCCCCCGAGGGGCGAGGGCGTCCCCCCCTCCGCCGCCAGCCCCGCGATGAGCGGCGACCCCCTCGATGGCGGGCACGCCTTGCCGGTCTGCCCGCCGGCCAGGTCGGAGGGTGGGGCCGGGGGCGCTCCCCCGCTGGCGCCGCGCGAGAGGGCGCAGACGCGTCGGGATCGAGCCGGGCCGGGGTTGCGGACGGCGGCGTCCGGGGGCGGTCAGTCGAGCGTGAAGAGGTCGCCGGTCAGTCGGCCCTCCTCGGCGTCGGTGCGGTGGTTGTGGGGGCTGTCGTAGACGATCATCAGGCGACGGTCCTCGCCCTCGCCCACGATTTCCAGCCCCTCGGCGTTGTCGCCGCCGCGCTGGATCACCAGGTCGAGGATCCGCGGCAGGCGGTCGCCGGGGATCACCTCGCGGTCGAAGTCCGCAGGATCGAGGGCGAAGACCGACTGCAGCGCTTCGTGGTCCGAGATCGCCCCCGACAGGATCAGCAGCCGGTCGCCGTCCCAGGCGAGGTCGCGGATCCCCTGACCGTTGAGGTCGAGCGCGTGGATCGCGTAGCGGCGGCCGTCCTCGCGCCTGGCGGGCTTGAGCTCGCCGGCCTGCGTCTCCTTCATCTCGAGGCGCACGATCAGCGCCCAGCCGCGCAGGACCGGGCCGCGCAGGCCCAGGATCACCTCGTCGCCCTTGGCCGCGAGGCCCTCGATGTCGAAGCCGTTCTCCTTGCAGGGCAGGTCGATGAACGGGGCGATCAGCGGGTCCTTCGCCAGCATCTTGCGCAGGTAGGCGTCGCGGGTCCCGGTCATCGGCAGCATGGCGGCGCGACGCTCGGGGCGGCCGTCGATCGGGTCGGCGACGGCGACGGGCTCGTGCCGGCCGCCCGAGCGCTCGACCAGCGGCAGGCGGCCGAGGAAGCCGCGGTTGGCGTCCCAGTCGAGCGAGGCGAGGTCCTTGAACTTCTTCGACCCCGGCTTGCCGCGCTTGAGCCCGTGCGAGCCGCAGACCCAGAGCCAGCCGTCGGAGACCGCCAGCCCCTCGATGTCCATCTCGCCCTTCGCGCCCTCGGGCAGCTCGAACACGAGGCCCAGCGGGTAGGAACGGTGGCCGTCGGCGCGCCCCGCGTCGGGGTCCCAGTCGAGCCCCTCGACCGAGGCGGTCTCGTCGCAGGTCACGAACAGGGTGCGGCCGGCGGCGGCGAGGGAGGAGACGTCGGCCCAGATCGGATCCTCGACATGGGCGATCTCGTCATGGTGGGTGAACAGCATGTCCACCGTGGCGACGCGGTCGCGGTCGAGCGCGGTGGCCGCCGGCGGACCTTTCGGCTTCGTCGCGGCGTCGGGTTTCGAGGCCTTGGCGGCCTGGGCCTTGGACTTGCGGGCCATGGGCTCCTCTCGGCTGGAAACGGGCTGGGCTTGCATGGATGTCGTCGCGGGGGGCGGCGAGAACAAGGCGAGGGCGGGGGCAGGGGGCGCCGCCGGCGCCAGGGAGGACCGGACTGCAGGCGCCCTGCGGGCGGGCTTGGCTGGGTCCGCGCGTGGGGGGCGTCGGGAGGCATGGGCGGGGGCGGGAGCCTCCGGCGGGCTCCTGACTCACCCGAGAACAAGCCCCGCGCCTGCTCTCCGGAGCCGTCCATCGCGTCTGATGCCTGAGCGACTCGCCC
>CAXGVP010000808.1:0-2327 GCA_964013055.1 uncultured Albimonas sp. | reverse complement strand
CGCAGGGTCGCCGCGCGCGCCGGCCGGGGCCGGATCGGGATGCCCTGCGCCCGGATCCGGGCGCAGGGCGCCAGAGGACGGGTCGGGGCGCCGTGCGCCCGGGACCGGGCGGGTTGCGCCAGGGTCCGGGCGCATCGCGCCGGTGGCTGGATCCGGACGCCCTGCGCCCGGGGTCGAGTCGAGGCGCCCTGCGCCCGGGGGCGGGCCTGGGGGCGTCGCGCCCGGGGCCGGGTCGGGGCGGGGCGGGGCCGGGTCGGGCATCGGCTCAGTCCGCCAGCAGCGAGCGGATCGTGGCGGTCAGCTCGCGCGTGTCGAAGGGTTTTCGCAGGAAGGCGTCGGCGCCCAGGGCGCAGGCCTTGCGCCGCTCGACCTCGCCGCCGCCGGCGGTCATCATCAGCACCTTCACGCCCTGCAGCCTCGGCTCGTCGCGGATGCGCTCGCAGACCTCGTAGCCGGAATGGCCGGGCAGCATCACGTCGAGCACCACCAGGTCGGGCCGCTCCGCCTCCAGCGCCGCCAGCGCGTCGGTCCCGCTGGCGACGCGGGTAAGGCCGAAGCCCTCGCGCCCGATCAGGAAGCTCAGGGCGAGGGCGATGTTGTCCTCGTCCTCGACCAGCAGCACCGACTTGTCAGGCATCGGAGGCGCCCGGCGAAGATGGCTCGCCCGCCCGCGCGCCCGAGGCGGCGGGCGCCCCCGCGCAGGCCGCGGCCAGCAGCGGGTCGTCGGCGGCAAGCGGGCGCCACGCCGCGGCGGCGGGATCGGCGAGGGCTGCGTCGGTCACCCGCGCCCGGGCGGCGGGGGCGCAGCGGATCATCACCACCGCCCGGTCCACCGGCCGCCAGCGGCCGAAGAACCAGACCTCGGCGAGCTTCACCCCCGGCGCGTCCGGGTTGGTCTGGATGCCGGCCACGTCCAGCGCGGCGAGGCGCGTGGTCAGGGGCGCGAGATAGGTCCAGGGGCGGTGGAGGGCGGTCTCCTCCACCGTCTCGATCACCTGCAGGCCCTCGGGCAGGCCCGCGACGGTGCGCGCCTCCCAGTCGTATTCGGACCAGATGGTGGCGGCGAGCATCGCCAGCCCCGCCGCCACCGGCGCGCCCCAGCGGGGCAGGCGGCCGCCCAGCAGGCGGTTGAGCAGCAGGGCCACGCCCGCCGCCCCGACCCCCGCCACGATCGTCGCGATCAGTTCCAGAAACATCGGCGCGGCCTCCCGTCCGCTCCGCCCGGTTGGGGCGCTAGCCGCCCTGTCCCAGGGCGGACTGCAGGGTCTTCACCACCAGGAACGCATCGCGCAGGTGGCTGCGCTCGAGGTCCGACAGGGCCTCGGGCGCGAGGTAGTTGTCCGGCGCGGCCCCGCGGGCGATCTGCGCCGCCTGGTGGCGGAGCCGCGTCTCGGCGATCAGGTCGTAGGCGTCGAGCAGGTCGTGCGCGCCGGTGCGCGACACCACGCCGAGGTCCCGCGCGGCGACGATCCGCTCGCGGGTGTTGGCGGCCTCGATCCCGCCGCGCAGGGCGTAGATGCGGGCGAGGTCGACGACCGGGACCACGCCGGCGATCTTGAGGTCGAGCGTGTTGCGATGCGCGCCCGTGCGGATCGTGGACAGCCCCCGGAACAGGGTCAGTGGCGGCGCGTGCTTGAGCGCGTTGCCGATCATGTGGCGCAGGAAGATCGAATTGCCGCGCGCCATCGCCAGCGTCTGCGAATGCAGGTCGTCGAACAGCGCCATCTCGCCGGCGATCGGGCGCAGGTCGAACATCACCGAGGCGAGCATCTGCGCCATGTCGTCGGGCTGGGCGATCCAGTCCTGGAAATAGCCCTGCCAGACCCGGCGCGGCTGCCGCCAGCGCGGGTTGGTCGCCATCATCTCGCCGGGGCAGTAGACGAAGCCCGCCCGGTTCAGCCCGTCCGACACGAACCGCGCCAGGTCCCGGAAATAGGCGTCGTGCGCGGGCGTCGCCGCATCGTCGAGGATCAGGCAGTTGTCCTGGTCCGAGACGCCGGTCTGCTCGCGCCGCCCCTGGCTGCCGCAGGCGGCCCAGAGGTAGGGGACCGGCGGCGGGCCCAGCCGCGCCTCGGCCAGCTGCAGCAGCCGTCGGGCGGCGGCGTCGGCGAGGTCGGTGATCCGCCGGCAGATCGCGGCGGGCCGCGCGTTGGCCGCGACGAGGACGCCCAGCAGCTCGGGCAGACGCTCGAACACCGCGGCCATGGCGGCGGGGTCGGGGGCGGAGACCAGCTCTCCCGCCATCGAGGAGGCGGTTGCAGCCTGGCGGCGGAACAGGTCCGTGCGCCCGACCATGCCCAGCAGCCGGCCGCGGCGGTCGACCACCG
>CAXGVP010000807.1:0-2330 GCA_964013055.1 uncultured Albimonas sp. | reverse complement strand
ACGGGGGCGCAGGGCGGGCCAGCCGCGGCCGCGCAGCGGACGCGCTGGGGCGCCCCGCGCCCGGTCGACGGCTACTCGGCCGCGGTGTCGTGGGCGGCGGCGCGGACCATCGCGAGCAGGTCCATCATCTCCGGGTCCTCGATGCCCAGCGCGTGCAGGCTGTCGAGCAGGTTCTCGAGGTATTCGCGGTTGGTGCCCAGCCTGCCCTCGGCGGTGGCGATGCGCCGGGCGCGCTCGGGGCGGGGCAGGAACACGAAGCGCTCGTTGGCCCGGTCGGCCAGGAAGCAGATCGCCTCGACCTCGCCCTGCGGGGTCTCGACCGGCAGGAAGGCAGGGATGTAGGCCCCGGTGATCATCTCGCGCATCCACATGATCCGCGTCTCCTCGTCCGCGATCGCGGCGGGCAGGCGCATCGCCACGCCCTCGCAGGCATGGCCCGGATCGGCGTCGAGCGCGGCCATCAGCCCGGGGCATTCCGGCGAGCCGCGCCCCCCCTCGAGATGCATGCAGAAGCTGCGGCGGAAGCCCTGCAGGCGGGCGCGCCGGAACTCGGCCACCCGCACCGCAGGATCCCAGATCAGCGAGCCGTAGCCGAAGATCCACAGGTCCTCGCCCTCGCGCCCGTGCAGCAGGTCGCGGCGCGAGGCCTCGCGCTCGGCCTCGGTCCAGCGCCAGGCGGTCGGCTCGCGGCCGGCCTCGGCCTCGGCGGCGTCGAGCTCGGCGATCCAGTGCTCCATCTGCCGGAAGCGCGAGGTCATCGGGTCCAGCACCCGGCCGCGCAGGGCGGGCATGTGGCGATAGGCGTCGTCGGGGATGCTCATTCGCGCGACACTGCCCCTATGGCTTGAGGAACACAAGCGCCGCCCCGCCCGCGATCAGGACGAAGCCGATGAGCTGCGAGGGAGCCAGCGTCTCCTTCAGCCAGGTCGAGGAGAACACCACGAAGACCGCGAAGGTGATCACCTCCTGCATCGTCTTGAGCTGGGCGGCCGAATAGACCGCATGGCCGATGCGGTTGGCCGGGACTGCCAGCCAGTATTCGAAGAAGGCGATGCCCCAGCTGACCAGCACCACGCCCCACAGCGGCGCGGAGGCGAAGCGCAGATGCCCGTACCAGGCGAAGGTCATGAACACGTTGGACGCGACCAGCATCAGCGGCGGCGCCACCCAGGGCCAGATCGAGGGAGAGGCGGAGAGCATCGGGGACCGGAACGCGGCGGGGGGAGCGCCCCCGCCGCGCGCGCCGCGACCCCGCGGCGGGGAGCGATCAGGCTATCGTGAATTCCGCCGCGCCGAGGGCGCCGAGTTCGAAACGCATCGTCGCAGGGGCGGCGATCGGCGTCGGCGGCAGATGGGCCCCGAGCAGCAGCACCTCGCCCGCCTTCAGCGTCTGGCCCAGCGCGTTGAAGCGGTTGGCCAGGAACGCCACCGCCGAGAGCGGGTCCATCGGCGCCCCGCCCGCCTTGTCCAGCATCGCCTCCCCGTTGCAGGTCACCACCGAGCGCAGCGCCGAGGGGTCGACGTCGTGGGGCGCAACCCCCGGCCCCCCGATGACGATGCCGCGGTTGTTGATGTTCTGAGCCAGGATCGAGAAGGGCGCCGCCTTGCCCATGCCGCGGGGGTCCAGCAGCTCGAAGGCGGGGGCCAGCCGCTCGACCGCCTCGATGACCGAGGCGCGGTCGTGGCCGTGCTCGCGCGGGGCGAGGTCGGCCTTGAGGATGGCGCAGATCTCGGGCTCGATGGCGAAGGTGTGGAAGTCGGCCGCGGCGAGCGTCGCCGGCGACCGGCGCACCAGGTCGGCGCAGATGCAGGCGGCGCCGGGCTCGCTCAGCCCCATGGCGTCCATCTGGGCGGCGGTGTTCCAGGCGATCTTGCGCCCGCCGACGCCGCCATGGGCGGCGGCGAGTTTTTCAACGACCAGCGCCTGGAGGGCATAGGCCTCGACCAGGCTCTGCGGGGCCGAGGCGCCGAGGTCGTCGAAGGGCGCGCGGGCCATGATCGCATCGGCGATGCGGGCGGCTTGGTCGGTCATCTTGGCCTCCGTTTGCAGGTGTCAGGCGGCGCGGAAGCCCGCCATCCAGGCCTCCATCGCCTCGGCGTGGATCTGGAGCGAGCGGGCGACGGCGGGCAGGGTCGAAAGCTGGGCGCACCAGTCCTCGATCCGCGGCGGCAGGACCAGGGGGCGGTCCATCTCGGCCCCCAGCATGGCCCCCATCTGGAGCGTGCAGGGATAGGCGAGGTCGGCGAGCGTCGGCGCCTCGCCCGCCAGCACCGCGGCGGGGGCGTCGAGCTGGTCGAGGCGGGCGAGCGCCGCCTCGATGCCCGCGCAG
>CAXGVP010000806.1:0-2340 GCA_964013055.1 uncultured Albimonas sp. | reverse complement strand
CCGCGTGCCGACCGGCACACCTTTCCTCCGCGTGCCGACCGGCACACCTTTCCTCCGCGTGCCGACCGGCACACCTTTCCTCAGCGTGCCGACCGGCACACCTTTCCTCAGCGTGCCGGCCGGCCCGCCTTTCCTCAGCGTGCCGGCCGGCCCGCCTTTCCTCGGCGTAAAGGCCGGCCCCGCCACGGCGCCCGGCCTTCGCTGCCGCCCTTGCGGCGGCCAGGGTCCGCGGCGCTGCGCCCGGCCTCGGGCCCGCAACCGCATGGGCGAGCAGTGCGGTCCGGGGCGCCCGGGCCGCGAGCGCCGCGGCAGGCGCGCGACCGGCGTGCGCCGGCGCGGCGCCCTGGCGCTTGAAGGGGGCGCAGAGGCGGGGCCGCGGCGGACGCGGAGCCGTAGCCGTCGACGCGGCCGGAGCCGCAACCGCAGCCGCAGCCGTCGGAAAAACGGTCTCCCGCCCGTCGGCGGACACGGGCCTCGGTCCGGGGCGCGCCGGGGTCCGGGCCGGCGCGGGAGTCATTCGTGGACCACCACGAAGCGGGGGCGCAGGGCGTCGTCGGGGCAGATCGGCGCCTCGACATGCGGCGCGGTCGCCCAGGCGATCACCTGGTGGTGGAGGGGGGCGTAGGGCGCCTGCTCGCGCACGATCTCCCAGGCCTCGGCGATCATCGCGTCGCGCCGGTCGAGGTCGGTCTCGGTGGTCATCGCCGCGATCAGCGCATCGAGCCGCAGGTTGTCGAAGCCGGTGGCGTTCCAGGCCCCGCCCGCGCCGACCAGGTAGTCGAGCACGAAGGCGCTGTCCAAGGTCGGCGTCCCCCAGCCCAGGAGGTAGAAGTCGGTCTCCCGGTTCTGGATCTTGGGGAAGTGGCGGGTGCGGGGCTGCAGGTCGAGCCCGACCTCGATGCCGATGCGCGCCAGCATCGGGACCAGGGCCTGGCAGATCTCCTCGTCGTTGTTGTAGCGGTCGTTGGGGCAGTCGAGGCGCACCCGGAAGCCCTCGGCGTAGCCCGCCTCGGCCATCAGGGCGCGGGCGAGATCGGGATCGTAGGCGTAGGGCGCGTCGTTCTCGGGCGTATTGCCGTGCACGCCGGGGGGCGTCAGCAGGCCGGTGGGAAAGCTCAGCCCCTCCATCACGTGATCGCGGATCGCCTCGCGGTCGATGGCGTGGTTCACCGCCAGCCGCACCCGCCGGTCGCCGAAGGGGTTGCGCCCGCGCAGGCCGGCGCTGCGCAGCTCGGCCGAGCCCTGGTCCATCCCGAGGAAGATCGTGCGGATCTGCGGCACGCTCGACACCGTCAGCCCCGCCGCCCGGATGCGGCCGAGGTCCTGAAGCGGCGGATCCAGCAGCAGGTCCACGTCGCCCGCCAGCAGCGCCGCCACCCGGGTGGCGGGGTTGCGCATCGGCCGGTACTCGATCCGCGCGAGGTTGCCGGGGAACAGTCCCGCGCCCCACCAGGAGGGGTTGGCGCCCAGCACCGTGAGTTCGTCGGGGCGGCGCTCCTCCAGCACGAAGGGGCCGGTGCCGTTGGCCTGGCGCACGGCCGCCGTCTCCTGCCTCGCGGCATAGTCCTGGGGGGCCAGCACGCCCATCGCCTCGGCCCAGCCGCTGTCCATGATGAAGACGTTGGTCAGCTGGTTGGGCAGGATCGGGTTGGGGCCCGAGGTGCGCAGGATCACGGTCAGGGGGTCGGGGGTCTCGACCTCGACGATCGAGGCGAGCTGCTCGCGCCAGTCCGACGTCGGGGCCATCGCCCGCCGGATCGAGAAGGCGACGTCCTGCGCGTCGAACGCCTCGCCGCCGTGGAAGGTCACGCCCTCGCGCAGGGAGAAGCGCCAGCCGCCCTCGATCGCCTCCCAGCGGGTGGCGAGCTCGGGCTGCAGGGTCATCGAGGGATCGCGGGTGACCAGCGCCTCGTAGATCATGCCGGTCAGGGCGATCGTGGGCCCCTCGTTCTGGGCATGGGGATCGAGGGTCAGCGCGTCGGCCTGGGAGGTCCAGCGCAGGGTCTGGGCGAGGGCGGGCGCGGCGGCGGCGCCCAGCAGCAGCGTCGCGACGAGGCTCCCGGCGGCGGCTCGCCGGGCGGAACGGAAAGACATGGACCCCTCCTGTCGCGCCGTCTGGGGAGCCCGGACCACGGATGCGGCGTCCGTCGTCGCGGGGTCGACGCTTCGGAACGATACGGTAGCCTGAACAGGCCTTCAGGCTCAAGGCGATACGCCCGCCGGCGCGCGCCCTGCGCCCGCTTCTGCCGCCCTCCCTTTGCCGTCGCCGTCCGCCGCCGGCGCCCCCTGTCGCCCCGCGCCCCCGACGCCCGCCGCCGCCGGCGCGGGGGTCGGGGCCAA
>CAXGVP010000805.1:0-2344 GCA_964013055.1 uncultured Albimonas sp. | reverse complement strand
TTGCGGCTGCCGGCGGGTGGGCCGCCCCGTTCTCGCGACCTGCCGCTCGCCTCACGCGCGCCCCGGGCTTGACCCGGGGCCTCTCGCCGCCCGCAACCCGCGCGAGGCCCTAGGGCGGGCCCGGGGCGCGCGACCGGCGCGACGGCGTTCCCCGCGGGGCGCCGAGGCTCCCGCGGGCCGCGCCCTCAGCGCGCCGAGGAGGCGGCCCTGGGCTTCGCGCCGCCGGCTTCCGGCAGCTCGATGTTGATCTCGAGCGTCGAGAAGTCGTCGCCCCGGTCGATGCGGATGTCGACGTTGTCCTTGCCGATCTTCAGGTGGCGCACGATCACCTCCATGATCTCGCGCTGGATGATCGGCAGCACGTCGGGCCCCTGCCGGCCCGTGCGCTCGTGGGCCAGCAGGATCGACAGGCGCTCCCTGGCGGCGTCGGCCGAGCCGTCGGGCTGCGGCTTGCGGCGGAAGAACCCGAACATGCTCATGCCGTCCGGCCCAGGATCCGCTGGAACAGGCCGCGGCGCTCGCCGGGCTGAACCCGCATCTCCAGCTGCTCGCCCAGCAGGCGGCCCACGGCGTCGGAGTAGGCCTTCGCGGCCGGGGTCTTCTCGTCGAAGATCACCGGGGTGCCGACGTTGGAGGCCTTCAGCACCGCCGGGCTCTCGGGGATGATGCCGAGCAGCGGGATCGACAGGATCTCCTCGACGTCCTCGATCTTCATCATCTCGCCGCGGGCGACGCGCGCCTCGTCGTAGCGGGTCAGCAGCAGGTGGGCCTTCACCGGCTCCTCGCCCTTCTCCGCGCGGCGGGTCTTGGAGCTGAGCAGCCCGATCACCCGGTCGCTGTCGCGCACCGAGGAGACCTCGGGGTTGGTGACCACGATCGCCTCGTCGGCGAAATACATCGCCAGATGGGCGCCGCGCTCGATCCCCGCGGGGCTGTCGCAGATGATGTGGTCGAAGTCCTGGCTCAGTTCCTCCAGCACCTTCTCCACGCCCTCGGTGGTCAGCGCGTCCTTGTCCCGGGTCTGGGAGGCGGCGAGGATCGACAGGGTCTCCAGCCGCCGGTCGGCGATCAGCGCCTGCTTCAGCCGCGCCTCGCCCTGGATGACGTTGATGAAGTCGAACACCACCCGGCGCTCGCACCCCATGATGACGTCGAGGTTGCGCAGGCCCACGTCGAAATCGATGACGACGGTCTTCTTGCCCCGCATCGCAAGGCCCGCCCCGATGGCGGCGGCCGACGTCGTCTTGCCGACGCCGCCCTTGCCGGAGGTCACGACGGTGATCTTGGCCACGTTGGTTCTCTCTCTCGGTTGCGTCACTTGAGGGGGACGATGCGCAGGGCGTCGTCCTCCAGCCAGGCCTGCACGGGGCGCTGGACGAAGGCGTCTCCGATCTCCTCGGAGGTCTTGTAGAGGCCGGCGATGGCGATCAGCTCGGCCTCGAGGCTCTGGCAGAAGATGCGGGCGGTCTCGTCGCCATGCACGCCCGCCAGCGCCCGGCCGCGCAGGCGGCCGTAGACGTGGACATTGCCATGCGCGATCACCTCGGCGCCCGAGGCGACCGAGCCGACCACCACCACGTCGCCCCGCTCGGAATAGATCCGCTGGCCGGAGCGCACGGGCTCGGTCACCAGCACGGTGGTCGAGACGGGCTCCTCGGGCTGGGGGACCGCCTGCGGCTCCGGGTCGGCCGACTTGCGGGGCAGGGCGGCCTCGCGCCCGGCGCCGAGCGCCGTCAGGCCGACCGCGGCGGCGGCGGTCTTCTGGCGCTCGGAGGCGTTCTGCACCGCGAAGGGGATCATGCCGCGGGTGCGCAGGCCGGCCAGCAGCTCGGCGAAGCCGGCCTCGGCGTCGAGGCCCTGCGCCTCGGCCAGATCCAGGATCAGGGGCGCGTCCGAGAAAAAGCCGGGCGACTGCTTGAGCAGCTCGTCCAGCGCCGCGAGATAGCCCGCGCCCGGCGCTCCGCCGACCGGCAGGGCCACGGCGGTGAGGAATCTTCCACGCACCTGCAGCCGCTTGCCCGCGACGGCCGGTTCCGTCGCGGCGGACCGCGCACTTGTCGATTGCACTATCGAACCTGCTTGCCTGCTTGGCGCCCGTTTTCCGGGTGCTCTTGGCTCGATCTCTACCCGTTCCGCGTCCGCTTCGCCACCCTTGCCCGAGGGCCTCGGCTCCGCCTTTCGGCAAGCCGCTCCACTGCGTGGATTTCGCCGCCCGGTCGGCGACCTGCGGCCGTCCCGGCGGGCTCCGGCGCCGCTGCGGAAACGAAAGCGCCCCGCCCGGAGGTCCGGGCGGGGCGCCGCATCCGAGGGCCGCGCGGGCGGGTCAGGCCGCCTTGCGCCGCCG
>CAXGVP010000804.1:0-2345 GCA_964013055.1 uncultured Albimonas sp. | reverse complement strand
GCCGGCGGCGCGCAGGGCGTCGAGCAGGGCCGCGTTCTCGTAGCCGTCGGGCGTCAGGCCGCGGGTGCGCTGGAAGGCGCGGATCGCGTCGCGCGTGTCGGGGCCGATGATGCCGTCGACGCCCTTGGTGTCGTAGCCCATGGCGGTGAGACGCTCCTGCATCTCGATCTTCTGGCTGCGCGACAGGGGCTTGTCGCCGCGCGGCCAGGGGGCCTGCACGCCGGGTTTTCCAACGATCCGGTCGCCCAGCAGGCCCACGGCCAGCGCGTAGGAGGTCGAGTTGTTGTAGCGCTTGATCACCTTGAAGTTCTTCCAGGTGATGAAGGCGGGACCGCGGGCGCCGGCGGGGGCCTCGATCACCGCCTCGCCGTGGTCGGGCAGCGCCCCGCCGCCGTAGGGGGCCACGCCCATCGCCGCCCAGGCCGCAGTCGAGCGGGTCGAGCCGGTCTGCGCGAAGTCGAAGCCCGACGGCAGGCGCACCTCCATCCCCCAGGGCTGACCCATGGTCCAGCCGAAACGGGAGAGATAGTTGGCGGTCGAGGCGAGCGCGTCCTCGGCGTCCGCCGACCACAGGTCGCGCCGCCCGTCGCCGGCATGGTCGACGGCATAGGCCTCGAAGCTGGTGGGGATGAACTGGGTGTGGCCCATGGCGCCCGCCCAGGAGCCGACCATCCGCTGGGGGGTGATGTCGCCCGCCTGCAGGATGCGGAGCGCGGAGATCAGCTGCTCCTCGGCGAAATCGCGGCGGCGGCCCTCGTAGGCCAGCGTCGCCAGCGATTCGATCACCGGGATCGAGCCGTAGTTGGCGCCGAAGGCGCTCTCCAGCCCCCAGATCGCCAGCACATACTGGCGGTCGACCGAATAGCGGCTCTCGATGCCGTCGAGCATGGCGCGCTTCTCCGCCAGCTTCTCGCGCCCGGTGGCGACGCGGGTGTCGGAGACGGCGCTGTCGAGATACTCCCAGATCGGGCGGGAGAACTCGGGCTGGTAGGCGTCGAGCTCCAGCACGCGCGCATTCACGCCCACGCCCTGGAAGGCGGCGTCGAAGACGTCCGCGCGGATGCCCTGGGCCAGCGCCTTGGCGCGGAAGCCGCGCTTCCAGCTCTGGAAATCGGCGGGCGCCGGCGCGGGGGCCTGCGCCTGGGCCGCGGGGCGCGTGGGGGGCTGGCTTTCCACGGTGGTCGGCCCTTCGGCCGAGGCGCAGCCGCCCACGGCTGCCGCCAGGATCGCGCCCGTGAGGATTCGCGGGGTTCGGGTTCGGGACATCATGCCTCCGCCTGCCGCGCGGGCGTCCCTTCGTCGTGAGGGGCGTCGCCGCGCATCTGCTCTCGTCCCGCGCAGGGTATCTTGAGCCGGGGGCCGAAAAAAGGCGAGGGTGCGCAGGACAAGCGCAACCGCCCAGCGGAATCGGGACGGCGCGCAGCGATTGGAGGAGATGCACATGAAAGTCAGCGAAGCGGTGGAGCGGCGGATCTCGGCCCGCGCCTTCCTCAAGGACCCGGTCCCGCGGGAGGTGCTCGAGCGGGTTCTGACGCGCGCCGCGCGCGCGCCCTCGGGCGGCAACCTCCAGCCCTGGATCGTGACGGTGATCCAGGACGAGAAGCTCGAGGAGCTGCTGGCCGAGGTGGCCGCCAAGCTCGAGGGCGAGGGGCCGGACACGATGGAATACGAGGTCTACCCGCCGAACCTGCACGAGCCCTACCGCTCGCGCCGCTTCGGGGTGGGCGAGGCGATGTACGACCTGCTGGGGATCGAGCGGGCGGACAAGGCCGGCCGGCTGCGGTGGTTCGCCAACAACTACCGGTTCTTCGGGGCGCCGGCGGCGCTGTTCGTGCATGTGGACCGCAAGATGGGCGCGCCGCAGTGGTCGGACCTGGGGATGTTCCTGCAGACGGTGATGCTGCTGCTGCAGGAGGAGGGCTACGACAGCTGCGCGCAGGAGGCCTGGGGGCGGTTCTACACGACGGTGGACAGGTTCGTGGGCGCGGACCCGCAGACGATGCTGTTCTGCGGCATGGCGATCGGCAGGATCGACAGGGAGCACCCGGTGAACCAGCTCCGCTCGGCCCGCGCGCCGACCGAGGAATGGCTGCGCTTCATGTGAGCCGCGAGGCCTGACGACGGCAGGGGCGGGGCGCAGAGGGCGCGCCCCGCCCCTGCCTTTTCCGAGACGGCGCCCCCTCGCCCGAGCGAGGGCGACGGGCGGCAGACAGCCCGACGTGCCGCCGCACAGGTCCACGGCCCGCGCGGGCGCTCCTCGCCAGCGCAGCGTCTCGAGGCAAGCGCGCGCCAGAGGCCCCGGGTCAAGCCCGGGGCGCCCCTGGACCCCTCGGTTGCGCAGGCAG
>CAXGVP010000803.1:0-2345 GCA_964013055.1 uncultured Albimonas sp. | reverse complement strand
CGATCTCACACCCGCCGCGCCTGCGCGGCATGTCCGCAGGCGCCGCGCCACCGCGCCGCCTGCCGCCTGCGACCCGTCGGCCGGCGCGGGTGGCCGCGCCCGACGCGATCGCCTATATCAGACCCCGACCCGGCCGCCTCGCAGCAGCCCCATCGATCGGGAGCCGATGATCCATCGCAGACGCCTTCTCGCGGCCCTTGCGGCTCTGCCGCTCGCCGGCCTCCGCCCCGCGGGGGCGCAGGGCGACGCGGACCCGCTGGCGCAATACCTGTGGGTGGCGCGTCCGGTGATCGTCTTCGCCAACACCGATCGCGACCCGCGCCTGCTCCGCCAGGTCTCCGAGCTTGAGCGCGTCGCCGCCGATCTCGAGGACCGCGACGTGGTCGTCATCGTCGACACCGAGCCCGGCCCCTCGCGCTACGAGACCACCGACCTGCGCCGCAAGTTCCGCCCCCATGACTTCAACGTCATCGTGGTCGGCAAGGACGGCGAGGTGAAGAAGCGCAGCCCCCAGCCGATCACCGGCGACAGCCTCGCGCGCCTGATCGACCGCCTGCCGATCCGCCAGCAGGAGCTGGGCCGCCGCTGAGGCGACCCCGCCGGTCCCGGGCCCCGCAAGGGGGACGGTCGGGCGGGGCGAGAGCGGCGCGCAGCGACGCGCGAGGGCCGCCCCGACCGTCGCGATCCGCCCAGCCCCCCGCGCCCGTGCGCCAGCCCGCAGGCCCCCGGCCCGCACGCAGACCGCCGGCGCGACGGCCGCAGCCGCCTCGTCCGCACCCTGCACGAGGACCGGGGACCGGGTCATGGGATCACTCGAACTCCATGATGACTTCGTCCACCGCCATGCTGTCGCCGGCCTTGGCGTTGACCTTGGTGACCACGGCCCTCTTCTCGGCGCGCAGCACGTTCTCCATCTTCATGGCCTCGACGACGGCCAGAACCTGGCCCTCCTGGACCTCCTGCCCCTCCTCCACGTCGACCGAGACGATCAGGCCGGGCATCGGGCACAGCAGCATCTTCGAGGTGTCCGGCGGCGTCTTCACCGGCATCTTGGCCGCCAGCTCCGCCTGGCGCGGGGTCAGGACCTGCACCTTCAGGTCGGCGCCGCGGTAGCGCACCCGCGCGCCGCCCACGCCCAGCGAGACCTTGGCCGTCAGCGGCTTGCCGTCGACCACGGCCTTGGCCAGCGTCTTGCCCGGGGTCCAGTCGCTCTCGA
The DNA here is from genome assembly GCA_964013055.1 of uncultured Albimonas sp. GTDB lineage: Bacteria > Pseudomonadota > Alphaproteobacteria > Rhodobacterales > Rhodobacteraceae > Albimonas. Next base: position 1,129 of record CAXGVP010000803.1, on the reverse strand, counting down.
CCCGGCTGGTCTCGCCGTCGATGGTCACGTCCCAGCCGCCGGCGACTTCGGCCACCACCGTCTGGAAGCTCTCGCCGCCGATCTTGACGATCCAGTGCGGATCGACCCGCCGGGTGTGGTTGCGCATCGCGCCCGAGATCTGCGCCGCCCGCCCCTCGACGATCATGTTGAAGGCCGAGGCCGCCGCCGCCAGGCGCTTGAGCGCCTCGGGCGCCAGCGTCGCGCCCTCGAAGCCCTCGGGATACTCCTCCTGGATGAAGGCGGTGGAGATGTCGCCCGAGACGAACCGCGGATGGTCCATCACCGCCGCGCAGAACGGCAGGTTGTGGCCGATGCCCTCCACCTCGAACCCGTCGAGCGCGTCGCGCATCACCTCGATCGCCTCCAGGCGCGTCGGCGCCCAGGAGCACAGCTTGGCGATCATCGGGTCGTAGAACATCGAGATCTCGCCGCCCTCGAACACGCCCGTGTCGTTGCGAACGGCATAGGCGTTCGTGGCGACCTCGGCGGGCGGGTTGTAGCGGGTCAGACGGCCGATCGAGGGCAGGAAGTTGCGATACGGATCCTCGGCATAAAGCCGGCTCTCGATCGCCCAGCCGTTGATGCCGATGTCGGCCTGGGTCATCGCCAGCTTCTCGCCCCAGGCCACCTTGATCATCTGCTCCACGAGGTCGATGCCGGTGATCAGCTCGGTGACGGGATGCTCCACCTGCAGGCGGGTGTTCATCTCGAGGAAGTAGAAGTTGCGGTCGCCGTCGACGATGAACTCCACCGTGCCGGCCGAGCAGTAGTCCACGGCCTTGGCCAGCGCCACGGACTGCTCGCCCATGGCCTTGCGGGTCTCTTCATCCAGGAACGGCGAGGGCGCCTCCTCGATGACCTTCTGGTTGCGCCGCTGGATCGAGCACTCGCGCTCGTTGAGGTAGAGGCAGTTGCCGTGCTTGTCGCCCAGCACCTGGATCTCGATGTGGCGGGGCTGGGTGACGAACTTCTCGATGAAGATCCGGTCGTCGCCGAAGGAGGATTTCGCCTCGTTCTTGGAGGACTGGAAGCCCTCGCGCGCCTCCTGGTCGGTCCAGGCGATGCGCATGCCCTTGCCGCCGCCGCCGGCGGAGGCCTTGATCATCAC
>CAXGVP010000802.1:0-2350 GCA_964013055.1 uncultured Albimonas sp. | reverse complement strand
GTCGATGCGTTGTGCGCCCTGCTGATCGCCGACGAACTCGATACCTCGATTCAAGTGCCGGTCGCGAACCGCGATGGCGGCGGGGCAGCGCAATTGGTTGCAGACCCGAATACCCTGATCGGCCTGGGGGATTCCGGAGCCCACGTGACCAGCGTCAGCAACTACAGCTATCCCACCTATGTGCTCAGCGAACTGGTCCGCGATCGCGGTGTGCTCCCGGTCGAGGCTGCCGTCCATGCGCTGACCGGCCATCCGGCGGCCTTTCTCGGCATTCCCGGGCGCGGCATCGTGCAGGTTGGGGCCGCGGCGGACCTGGTGGTCGTCGGCGAGATCCACGACGCCCCCGCCCACCAGCGGCTGCAGGCCTCGCTGGCCCGGGCGCTGGGGATCGAGGCGCTGGCGCTGGAGATGGTCCCGCAGGCCGCCGAGCCGGCGCTGGCCGAGCTGCGCGCCGCGCCGGTCCCGGACGCGGCCCTGCGCGCGGCGGCGCAGTGGGACGACTACGCCCCCTGGCACGGGGTGATCGGGGCGGTCCCGCAGGCGCAGGTCGCCGGCGGCGGCGTCGCGCGCGCCGACCTGCGCCGGGCGATGACCGAGGGCGTCGCCGCGGCCTTCGGCGAGGGCGCGGCGGGCTACGGCCTCTCGGACCCGCTCCCGCAGGGGGAGCAGGCGGCGCTGGAGGAGGCGCTCGACGTCTCCCACTGTGGGGCGCTGCCGGCGGAGATGCTGGCGCCGATGGTCGAGGCCCAGCGCCTGCGCGACGCCCGTTTCGCCCAGGCGCTGCTGCGCGCGCGCGCGGCCGCGGGCGGCGCGCGGGCGATGCTGGTCACCGGCAACGGCCATGCCCGCCGCGACCGCGGCGTGCCATGGGTGCTGGAGCGCGCGGCCCCGGAACTGGCGGTGCTGTCCGTCCTCCAGGCCGAGTGGGCGGCCGGGGCGCCGGGCGACGTGGCCGCGGCGCTGGCGCCCTGGCGGCGGGCCGACGGGACGCTGCCCTACGGCCTCGCCGTGATCGCGCCGCCGCGGCCGGCGCGCGAGGATCCCTGCGCCCGGTTCCGCAAGCAGGGGTAGGGGCCGGCCCGAAACAGGACCGGGAACCGGGCGCGGGGGATCGGCCGGGGCGGGAGGCTCCGGGGCTCGGCATCGTCGGGCGTCTGCGGTCTCGGTCTCCTTTCCTGAGGGGGCGCTGCGGCGCGGCGCGCCTGTGGAGATCCCTGCGCCCGGGTCCATGGCAGGGGGTGAGGGCCGGCCCGCGCGGGGCCGGGACCCGGGCGCACGGGATCAGCCGAAGAGGAAGTCGCCGGCGTCGAGCTTGCGGAAATCCACGTCGTCGAGGATCACCACGCCGTCCTTGTGCTCGATGATCGCGTCGCCCTTGCGGCCCGAGATATCGAGCTGCTTGAAACGGGCCACGTCCTCGAAGGCGAGGCGGTCCTTGCCGCCGAAGTCCATGACCTTGTCCTTGCCGTCGCCCGTGCCGAAGACGAAGAGGTCGCGGCCCTTGCCGCCCCACAGCTTGTCGGCGTCGGCGCCGCCCTCGAGGCGGTCATTGCCCTCGCCGCCCCAGAGCCGGTCCTTGCCGGCCCCGCCCAGCATCCGGTCGGCGCCGGCGTCGCCCCACAGCTTGTCCTTGTCGGCGCCGGCGTCGAGCTGGTCGTTCCCCTCGCCGCCGCGCAGCTGGTCGTTGGCGGCGCCGCCGAACAGGAAGTCGGCGTCCGCCTCGCCCCACAGCCGGTCCCGGCCGGCGGCGCCGACCAGGCGGTCGGCGCCCTCGCCGCCCCAGAGACGGCCCGCGGCCGCGCCCTCGAGGGTCAGCTCGTCGTCGCCCGCGCCGCCGTAGAGCGAGTCGAGCCCGCCGCCCCCGGCCAGCACGTCGTTCCCCGCGCCGCCCTCGATCACGTCGGCGCCGGCGTCGCCGTCGGCCACGTCGTCGCCGTCGCCGCCCAGGATCCGGTCGTCGCCCTCGCCGCCGCGCAGCGTGTCGGCGCCCAGCCCGCCGTCGAGCTGGTCGGCGCCCGCGCCGCCGTCGAGCTGGTCGTCGCCGGCGTCGCCGGTCATCGCGTCGTCGCCGCTCTCGCCATAGAGGCGGTCGTCGCCGTCGCCGCCGCGCAGGTCGTCGTCGCCCTCGCCGCCGGCGATGGCGTCGACGCTGGCGTCGCCGCTGAGCAGGTCGTTCCCCGCCTCGCCCAGCAGGCGGTCGGCGCCCTCGCCGCCCCAGATGCGGTCGTTCCCGCCGCCGCCGCGCACGGTGTCGTTGCCGGCGCCCGCGTCGATCACGTCGTCGCCGGGCTCGCCGTAGCTGAACAGGTCGTGGCCGTTGGCGTCCGCACGCGCGGCCATCAGCAGCACC
>CAXGVP010000801.1:0-2352 GCA_964013055.1 uncultured Albimonas sp. | reverse complement strand
GGCGCCCCGGGCCTGACCCGGGGCCTCTCGCGGTCGGCCGCAGACGTGACGCCGGGGCGGACCCCCGCGGCCCGCGTCCCCGCGCCTTCAGGCCGCCTGCGCGCCGGCCTTCGCCGCGGCCTTGATCAGGTCGGCCGCCTTCTCGGCGATCATCACCGTGGGCGAGTTGGTGTTGCCCGAGGTGATCGTGGGCATGATCGAGGCGTCCACCACCCGCAGCCCCTCGATCCCGCGCACCCGCAGCTCGGGGTCCACCACCGAGGCCGGGTCCGGCCCCATCCGGCAGGTCCCCACCGGGTGGAAGATGGTCGAGGCGACATGGCCCGCCGCCTCCGCCAGCTCGGCGTCGCTCTGCCATTGCGGTCCGGGCTTGAACTCCTCGGGGCGGTATTTCGCCAGCGGCGACTGCGCCACGATGCGCCGGGTCAGGCGGATCGCGGCGGCGGCGACGCGGCGGTCGCCCTCGGTCGACAGGTAATTGGGCGCGATCGCGGGATGCGCGCGGGGGTCGGGGGATTTCAGGCGCACGGTCCCCCGGCTCTCGGGGCGCAGGTGGCACACGGAGGCGGTGAAGGCGTCGAACGGGTGCAGCGGCTCGCCGAACGCCTCCAGCGTCAGGGGCTGCACATGATACTCGAGGTCCGCCGTCGCCACGTCGGGCCCCGAGCGCGCGAAGGCCGCCAGCTGGCTGGGCGCCATCGACATCGGCCCCGAGCGCTTCAGCGCGTATTCCAGCGCGATCTTCGCCTTGCCCAGCAGGCTCGCCGACATCGTGTTCAGCGTCTCGATGCCGGTCACCTTGTAGGCGCAGCGGATCTGCAGGTGGTCCTGCAGGTTCGCCCCCACGCCGGGCGCGTCGAGCCGGGTCTCGATCCCGTGGTCCTGCAGCAGCGCCCCCGGCCCGACGCCCGAGAGCTGCAGCAGGTGCGGCGAGCCGATGGCCCCCGAGGCGAGGATCAGCTCGGCCCCGGCCGCGGCCCGCTTCAGGGGCGCGCCGGCCTCCTTGCCATGGCGGAACTCGACGCCGGTGCAGCGGGCGCCCTCGAAGGTCAGCCGCTCGGCCTGGGCGTGGGTCATCACCGTCAGGTTGGGGCGCTTCATGGCCGGGCGCAGGAAGCCGGTGGCCGCGCTCCAGCGCCAGCCGGCCTTCTGGTTGACCTTGAAATAGCCCACGCCCTCGTTGTCGCCGCGGTTGAAGTCGTCGGTCTCGGGCAGGCCGGCCTCGACCGCGGCGGCCTTGAACGCCTCGAGGATGTCCCACTTCAGGCGCTGTTTCTCGACCCGCCACTCGCCGCCCGCGCCGTGCATCTCGTCGGCGCCGGGGCCGTAGTCCTCGGATTTCTTGAACCAGGGCAGCACGTCGTCCCAGCCCCAGCCGGGATTGCCCAGCTGGCGCCAGTGGTCGTAGTCCGCCGCCTGCCCGCGCAGGTAGAGCATGCCGTTGATCGAGGAGCAGCCCCCCAGCACCCGGCCGCGCGGATAGCCCAGCACGCGGCCGTTCAGCCCCGGCTCCGCCTCGGTGCGGAAGCCCCAGTCGGCGCGGGGGTCGCCCATGCAGTAGAGGTAGCCCACCGGCACCTTGAACCAGATCCAGTCGTCCGAGCCCCCGGCCTCCAGCAGCAGCACCCGGCGGGCGGGATCCTGGCTCAGCCGGTTGGCCAGCACGCAGCCGGCGGTGCCGGCGCCCACGATCACGTAATCGAACTCGCCCACGAGTTCTGCGGCGGCTGTGTCGGACGGCATCCGGTCTCTCCCTGTCTCGCGCGCATCGTGGGGGGCGGCGCGCGGCGCGAATAGTGGTCGCGCCGCGGCCCGGCATCAAGACGTTGCGGAATTCACGAGGGCGACCCATGCTCGAAGGCCCCTGTCCCAAAGATCCGGCTCCCCAGGGACCCGCGCCCCAGGGACCCGCGTCCGGAGGCCCGCATGCCCCTCGCCCCGCCGCCTGCGCCCGAGGATCCCGCCCTGCGCCTGCGCCGGGCGGCCGAGGAGATGGACTGGGTGATGCGCTTCCCGCTGGCCACCGCCCCGGGGCTGGTCTTCGTCGGCGCCCGCACCACCCCCGCCAGGCTGGTCGCGGGCGTGGACCCCGCCCTCTCGGGCAGCCACGCCGGCGGGGCCGAGACCCAGGCCGCCGCCTTCGCCGCCTGCCTGGGCGAGGCCTCGGAGTTCCTCTCCCAGTTCGAGCGTCCGGGCGACCTGCTGCCCCCGGGTCATGGGCTGGAGGCGGTGGCGAGCGGCCTCGACTGGACCCCGCCCACCGCCGACCAGGTGCGCGCCCTGCGCCTGCACGACGGGGCCGAGGTCGCCGTCTCCGCCGACCGCTGCCTGCGCCGGGCGGGCACGCCCGAG
>CAXGVP010000800.1:0-2353 GCA_964013055.1 uncultured Albimonas sp. | reverse complement strand
GGCGCCGCGCCCAGGGGCGCCGTCCCGCCCGCGGCGCGGCGGCCGGCGTGGCGCCCTGCACCCCCGGCCGTGACCCGTCCCTCCCCGCCCCCGCCCGGATCCCAGGCCGCGGGCCCATCCCTGGCCCCAGGCCCGACGCCACGCCCTCGCCCACCACCCTCCATCCCAGGCGCCCCTTGCCACAGGCGCTCCGCCCGCCACGCGCCGCGAGCGCAGCGCCGGCCGCAAGCGCGACGCCCGACGCGGCGCCCAGGTCCCCCCTCCATCCCAGGCGCCCCTCGCAGCACACGCTACACCCGCCACGCGCCGCGAGCGCAACACCCGCCCCAAGCGCAACGCCCGACGCGGCGCCCAGGCGCCCCCTCCGTCCCGGGCGCCCCTCGCCACAGGCGCCCCGCCCGCCACGCGCCGCGAGCGCAACGCCCGCCCCCCGCGCAACGCCCGACGCGGCGCCCCTGCGCGTCGGAAAAACGGCGCCCTGCGCGAGCGACGCTTCGCCGCTGCCGCAAGGCCCCGGGGCGGCGGCGACGCGGCTGCAGGGGGCCGGCCGTCGCGGCCGCGGCGACGGGCCTCCCGGGCGCGGGGTTGGCTTGGCGCCCCAGCCCCCCTAACTTCCGCGCCACGCCGGCCGAATCGAAACGTCGCGCCCGCACCGGGCCCAGAGGTCGCAGAACGCGGCGCCGGCGACGGGAGCCCCCTCCCTCCCCGGCCCCACAACAGGATTGCAAGATGCTGAGCAGCCTCTTCGGGATGTTCTCGGCCGACATGGCCATCGACCTCGGGACCGCGAACACGTTGGTCTACGTGAAGGGCCGAGGCATCGTGCTCAACGAGCCCTCGGTCGTCGCCTTCGCCACCAAGAACGGCAAGAAGGAGGTTCTCGCCGTCGGCGAGGACGCCAAGCTGATGCTGGGCCGCACGCCCGGCTCGATCCAGGCGATCCGCCCGATGCGCGACGGGGTCATCGCCGACTTCGACGTCGCCGAGGAGATGATCAAGCACTTCATCCGCAAGGTGCACAGGCGCGGCTCCTTCGCCAGCCCCAAGATCATCGTCTGCGTCCCCTACGGCGCGACCCCGGTCGAGGAACGCGCCATCCGCGAATCGGTGATGGCCGCCGGCGCCCGCAAGGCCGCCCTGATCCCCGAGCCCATCGCGGCGGCCATCGGCGCCGGCATGCCGATCACCGAGGCCACCGGCTCGATGGTCGTCGACATCGGCGGCGGCACCACCGAGGTGGCGGTGCTCAGCCTCGGCGACATCGTCTACGCCCGCTCGATCCGGGTCGGCGGCGACAAGATGGACGAGGCGATCATCTCCTACCTGCGCCGCCAGCAGAACATCCTGATCGGCGAATCGACCGCCGAGCGGATCAAGTGCACCATCGGCACCGCGCGGATGCCCGACGACGGCCGCGGGCGGGCCATCGAGATCCGGGGCCGCGACCTGCTCAACGGCATCCCCAAGGAGATCGAGGTCACCCAGGGCCAGATCGCCGAGGCGCTGGCCGAGCCGGTGATGCAGATCAAGGAGGCGGTGATGTCCGCCCTCGAGGCCACGCCCCCCGACCTCGCCGCCGACATCGTCGACCGCGGCGTGATGCTGACCGGCGGCGGCGCCCTTCTGGGCGACCTCGACCTCGCGCTGCGCGAGCAGACCGGCCTTGCCATCACCACCGCCGAGGAGCCCTTGAGCTGCGTGGCGCTGGGCACCGGCAAGGCGCTGGAGCACGAGAAGGACCTGCTCCACATCCTCAACTACGACCGCTGAGGGCCCCGCCCCCGCCGATCGACGCCAAGGCGCCCCCCCGGGGCGCCTTTCGCGTTCCGGGCGCAACGGACGCGGCGCGCCGGACACAGGTCCGCCCGCGCCGCGCGCGCGCCCTTTCGACGTTCACCCCGCCCGCCCGCTTCCCGCGTAAGCTGAGCCTCGAATCGGCGCGCACGCCGAAGTCGAACCGCAGGGAACGCCATGGCCACGTCACGCGAGCCGAGCGCAGTCTCGATTCCGGGCTCGAACCCGGGCCCCCTCCCCCGAGCCCTCGCCCTTGCGGGATGCGCGCAGATCCCCCCGCCGAGCGCCCCGACCGCCGCCCGCGCGCCGGATCGGACGCCGCCGCAGCGCTTCCCGAATCCCGTCCCGACGCCCGCCCAGCGCCCCATGCCCCGGGGCGCATCGCGCGCATCGACCGGAGCGCCGATCCGGGGCGCGTCGCGAGCCTCCCTCGGCGCCTTGCGCCAGGCGGCCCGGCGCGCCGCCATCGCCGCGTCCCTGCGCGCCGCATCGCGCGCGCGCATCGGAACCGCGCTCCGGGTGGGCGCCCTGGCCGGGGCGCTGGCCGCGGGCCTCACCG
>CAXGVP010000799.1:0-2355 GCA_964013055.1 uncultured Albimonas sp. | reverse complement strand
GGCGCTTCCCCGGCGGGCCGCGTGCGGCTCCGCCCGCTCGCGAGGCGCCCGGCGCCGCAGGCGCGACGGCTGCCCCGCGCCGCGAGCCTGACGCCCCCCGCAGGCACGACGCCCGACGCGGCGCCTGCGCGGCCGCCGCCAGGCGGCGCGCAACGAAAAAGGGCCGGGGAAGATCCCCGGCCCTTCGACGTTCGCAATGGCGCCCGCGGTTACTCGCGGTTGCCCATGAACTGCAGCAGGAACATGAACATGTTCAGGAAGTCGAGGTACAGGCGCAGCGCCCCGCCGATGGCGGACTTGCCCATGTAGGCCTCGCCCTGCGGACCCATGGCGGCCAGCTCCAGGTACTCGTTCTTGATCTGCTGGGTGTCGTAGGCGGTCAGGCCCGCGAACACCAGCACGCCCACCACCGAGATCGCGAACTGCAGCGCCGAGGAGGCGATGAAGATGTTGATCACCGAGGCGACCAGCAGCCCGATCACGCCCATCAGCAGGAACGTGCCCATGCCGGACAGGTCCTTCTTGGTCGTGTAGCCGTAGAGGCTCAGGCCGCCGAAGGCGATGGCGGTCGCGAAGAAGGTCTGCGCGATCGAGATGCCGGTGTAGACCGCGAAGATCGAGGCGATCGACAGGCCCATCAGGGCCGCGAAGGCCCAGAAGAACATCTGCGCGCCCGAGTCGGACATCTTGCGCATCGCGGCGCCGAAGAGGAACACCATGCCCAGCGGGGCGAGCATGATCACCCAGCGGATCGGGCCCGAGTACATCGAGACCAGGACCTCGCCCGGGATGATCGTGGTCGGCTGACCGTTCATCACCGCCTTGAGATCCATGCCGAAGACGTAGGCGACCACGCCCGAGATGACCATGGCGACCGCCATCAGGCCATAGACGCGGTTCATATACCCGCGCAGACCTTCGTCGATCGCGGCCGAGCGTGCGCCGGCTCGGCGAACGGCGTCGTACTGCTGCATGTGCGTTTCCCTGTTCTGCTCTGCATCCATGCGGAATGGCGGCCCCTCGAGAGGGGTCGCCAAGGTTTCGTCATGATATCGTGATTCACGCCGCCGCGTTCAAGGTTTTCGCGCCCCGCGCGATCACGTAATCGCGGGGTCGTGCGCGGGCGTCATCCGACCGCCCCGCAGGCCCTCGGAAGGCCCGCGCCTGGCCCCCCAGGACCGCGCCCGCAGGTCACTCCCGCGCGCGCAGGACCTGCGCGGGCCGGGCCGCCAGCGGGCGCACCGCGAAGGCCAGCCCCGCGACCAGGCTCGCCGCCGCGCCGCCCGCCACGATGACCAGCGCCGAGACCGGCTCGAACCGGTAGGGCGCGTCCATCACGAAGACCATCACCGCCCAGCCCGCGACCACGCCGGCCGCCAGCGCCACCACGCCCGCAGCCGCCCCCAGCAGGGCGGAGCGCAGCGCGAAGCTGCGCAGGATCAGGCCCCGCGCCGCGCCCACGGTCTTGAGCACCGCCGCCTCGTAGACCCGCCGCCGCTCGCCCGCCGCCGCCGCCCCGACCAGCACCACGATGCCGGTGGCCAGCGTCACCGAGGCGCCCCAGCGGGTCGCCTCGGCCAGCTGGCCCAGCGCCTCGGAGACGCGGGCGATGGCGTCGCGCACCCGGATCGCGGTGATGTTGGGATAGGCGCCGGCAAGCTCGCGCAGCAGGCCCGCCTCGGCCCCCTCCTCGGCGTAGACGGTGGCGATATGGGTGTGCGGCGCGCCGGCCAGCACGCCGGGGCTCATCACCATCAGGAAGTTGATCCCCATGTCGCGGAAGTTCACCACCCGGAAGTTCGCGATGCGCGCGGTGATCTCGCGCCCCAGGATCGAGACGGTGACCGTGTCGCCCAGCTTCAGGCCCAGGCCCTTGCCGTGCTCCTCGGAGAAGGAGACCAGCGGCTCGCCGTCGTAGTCGGCGGGCCACCATGCGCCCTCGGTCACCTCGGTTCCCGGCGGCGGCTCGGCGGCGTAGGTCACGCCGCGGTCGCCGCGCAGCACCCACTGGTAGTCCTCGGGCACCTGCGCGTCGCGGGCGGGGGTGTCGTTGAGCCGGGTGATGATGCCGCGCAGCATCGGCGCGGTCTCGATCTCCTCGACGCCGGGATAGGCCTGCGCGCGCTCGAGGAAGCCGTCGAGCTGGTCGTTCTGCACGTCGACGAAGAAATAGGCCGGCGCCCGCTCGGGCAGGTCGGCGTCGATGATGTTGCGCAGGTTCCAGTCGATCTGGCCCACGGCCGCGAGCACCGCCAGACCCAGCCCCAGCGACAGGACCACGCCCGCGGTCTCGCCCGAGGATCCGCCCACCGCCCCCAGCGCCAGCCGGGTCGCGGGCCGGCCGCGCAGCGCCCG
>CAXGVP010000798.1:0-2357 GCA_964013055.1 uncultured Albimonas sp. | reverse complement strand
TCCGGAGAACAGGCGCGGGCGCTTTGTTCTTTGGTGAGTCAGGAGCCCGCCGGAGGCTCCCCCCCTGCCATCCCCTCGCACACTCTCCCCAGGCGCTGCGCAGCCAAGCCCGCCCGCAGGGCGCCTGTAGACCGCTCCTCCCCCCAGAAACGACGAAAGCCGCGCTCGCGCACGGCTTCCGCAGCTCCTTCAACCCGTCGCGCGCGCCTCAGGCCGCCTCGACCAGCTCGCCCTTCAGCGCCCGCTCGATCAGCGCCGCCGTCTCCGCCACCCCGTAGAGCGCGATGAAGCCGCCGAAGCGGGGGCCCTGCGAGGCGCCCAGCAGCACCTCGTAGAGCGCCTTGAACCAGTCGCGCAGGTTTTCGAACCCGTGGTCCTTGCCCACCGCGTAGACCTCGTCCTGCAGCGCCTCGGGCGAGGCCTCGGCCGTCCAGCCCCGAAGGCGGGCGGCGAGGTCGGCCAGCGCCGCCTGCTCCTGGGCGGTGGCCTCGCGGAACACCCGGGTCGGCTTGACCTTGTCCTGGTAGTAGGCGACCGCCCGGCCCACCGCGGCGTCGAAGCCGGGATGGGTGACGGCCGACGCCCCCGGCGCATAGCGCGCGAGGAACCCCCACAGGGTCGCCTTGTCCTCGGCGCCCGTCACCGAGGCGAGGTTGAGCAGCATCGAGAACGGGACCACCATCTGGTCCGCCGGCGGATGGCCGCCGTGGATGTGCCAGGCGGGGTTGGTCAGCTGCGCCTTCAGCTCCTGGTCGGGATAGGCGCGCAGGTGCTGCGAATACTCGTCCACCGTGCGCGGGATCACGTCCCAGTGCAGCCGCTTGGCGGTCTTGGGCTTCTGGAACATGAACAGGGAGAGGGACTCCGGCGAGGCGTAGGCCAGCCACTCCTCGATCGAGAGCCCGTTGCCCTTGGACTTGGAGATCTTCTGCCCGTCGCCATCCAGGAACAGCTCGTAGTTGAACATCTCCGGGCTGGGCATCCCCACCGCCCGGCAGATCTTCCGGCCCAGGTCGGCCGAGGGGATCAGGTCCTTGCCGTGCATCTCGTAGTCGACGCCGAGCGCCATCCACCGCATCGCCCAGTCCGGCTTCCACTGCAGCTTGCAGTTCCCGCCGGTCACCGGGATCTCGATCCGCTCGCCGTCGGGCTCCTCGTAGACGATGGTCCCCTTGGCGAGGTTGCGCTCCAGCGTCGGGACCTGCAGCACATGCCCGGTCTTCGGCGACACCGGCAGGAACGGCGAGTAGGTCGCCTGCCGCTCGGCGCCCAGCGAGGGCAGCATCACCTCCATCACCGCGTCGAAGCTCTCGAGGATGCGCAGCAGCATCGCGTCGAAGCGGCCCGAGCGGTAGTAGTCGGTGGCCGAGGCGAACTCGTACTCGAACCCGAAGGCGTCGAGGAAGGCGCGCAGGCGGGCGTTGTTGTGCTCGCCGAAGGAGGGGTGCGTGCCGAAGGGATCCCGCACCACCGTCAGCGGCAGGTTGAGGTCCTCGGTCAGCATCTCGCGGTTGGGCACGTTGGTCGGCGCCTTGCGCAGCCCGTCCATGTCGTCCGAGAAGCACAGCAGCCGGGTGGGGATGTCCGAGATCGCCTCGAAGGCGCGGCGCACCATGGTGGTGCGGGCGACCTCGCCGAAGGTTCCGATATGCGGCAGGCCCGAGGGGCCGTAGCCGGTCTCGAACAGGACGTAGCCTTTTTCGGGGGGCGCCTTCTCGAACCGTTTGACCAGCCGGCGCGCCTCTTCGAAGGGCCAGGCCCTGGAGTCGAGGGCGGCGTCGCGCAGCTCGGTCATGATGTCGGTCTCCTTGAGGAGCGGCTCGGGAGTTCGAGGCTCGTCGGCCCGCTCGACAGGCGTCGAGTCGGGCGGTTGCGTCAGAGTCGCCCCCTCTAGGGCCGCCTCCCCCGCCCGTCAATGCGCCCGCGCGCCCGGCCCTTCGCCGTCGCCGGATGCGCCCCTGCCTTGCGGCACGCCGATCCCGGCGGGCCCGCCCCCGAGGCGGCCCGCAGCGTGCCCGGCGCCCGACGCGCCTGCTCCGCACCCTTTCGGGCGCCCGGGTCTCGGCGCAACCGTTCCTGCGCATCGGGCCCAACCGCGCAGTCTCCACGCGGGCGCGGCCCCGGAGATGTGGTCGCCGCGGGCGCTCCTGTCGCCTGCGGAGGGCACGGGGACGGCTGCGCGGCGATGACGATCCGGACCAGGGGGCAAGGTCGCGAGCCTCTCAGCAAACGGTCTACAGGCGCCCTGCGGGCGGGCTTGGCTGCGCTGCGCCGGTGGCGAGGGCGGGAGGAACCGGCAGGGGTCGGAGCCTCCGGCGGGCTCCTGACTCACCCAAGAACAAGCCCCGCGCCTGTTC
>CAXGVP010000797.1:0-2361 GCA_964013055.1 uncultured Albimonas sp. | reverse complement strand
TCGCAGCCGGCCGAGGCGAGGCAGCGCAGGATGTTGCGCTTGGCGCCGTAGTCGACGGCGACCACCCGGCGGCCCTGCCCCTCGCGCTTGGGAAAGCCGCCCGGCCAGGCCCAGCGGGTCTCGTCCCAGCGGTAGGACTGGGCGCAGGAGACGTCCCTGGCCAGGTCCGCGCCCTCGAGGCCGGCGAAGGCGCGGGCCTTCTCGACCAGGGCGGCGGCGTCGAAGTCGCCGTCGGGATTGTGGGCGATGGCCACATGCGGCGCCCCGTTGAGGCGGATCGCGCGGGTCAGGCGGCGGGTGTCCACGCCCCCCACCCCGATCCGGCCGCGCTTGGCGAGCCAGGCCGACAGCGGCTCGGCCGAGCGCCAGGACGACGGCGCGGTCGGGTCCCAGCGGGCGACCATGCCCAGCGCCACGGGCTCCGCGGTCTCGTCGTCCTCGGGGTTGGCGCCGACGTTGCCGATATGAGGAAAGGTGAAGGTGACGACCTGACCCGCGTAGGAGGGATCGGTCATGATTTCCTGATATCCGGTCATCGCCGTGTTGAAGCACAGCTCGCCGACCGATTCGCCGGTGGCGCCGAAGCCTCGCCCGAACAGGACCGTTCCGTCCGAGAGCGCGATGCAGGCCGTGGCGCCCGGGGGTACGGGCAGGTCGGCGGCGTCGCGGCGTGCGGCGGTCGGGGTCGCGGGCGACATGGCGGCCTCCTTGCAGGGCCCGGCCGGTGGGCGCGGGCCGCGGGGTCGAGGTGCGGGGGATTCCGAAGCGCGCGGAAGCTATGTCCGGCGCGGCGGGGCGTCAAGGCGCGGCGGACCGCAGGTCGCCGCGAATCCGGGGCACGTCGCTCCCGCTCTGGCGGAGTCGGGCGGATGCGCTAGACTCCTGCCGACGACGGGTGTAGCGCCCCCGCTCGCCGCCGGGAAAAGCAGTCCCGGCGCAGGATGCGACCCGCCCCGGGACCCGGCCCGACCGCCGGCCGAGGGCGCGACAGGCGACGACGACGGCCCCGGGGAATCGGCCCCTGGGCGGGTGCGGAGTGCGACTCGGATGCTGCATCGCGGGATCGTAATGAGATCAAAGGCTTGTCAAATTTTCGCCGCATTGGCGACTCGGCCGGCTTGCGGTAAGTTGGCCACTCGTTTCATCCCCGCTACGGGAGCTCTACATGCGTGACCGCCTCATCGCGGCCCTTCGCGACGCGACCGAAGCGGAGGACGCCACGCGCCTCAGCACGCTTCGCCTGATCTGCGCGGCCATCCAGGACCGTGAAGCGGCCCGCGCCGCCGACGAGGAGGCCGGGGGCGCGCTGGACGACGCGGAAGTCCAGGAGATCCTGGTCAAGATGGTCCGCCAGCGCGAGGACAGCGTCCGGCGCTACGAGGAATCCGGCCGTCTCGACCTCGCCGAGGAAGAAGGCCGCGAGGCGGAGGTGATCCGCGAGTTCCTGCCCCGCCCCCTCTCGGACGACGAGATGCGCGCCGCCATCGCCGCGGCCATCGCCGAGACGCGCGCCAGCTCTCTGCGCGACATGGGCGCGGTGATGACCAAGCTGAAACGCCGCTACTCCGGCCGCATGGACGTGTGCAAATGCGGGGCCGAGGTGCGCAGCGCGCTCGGCTGAGCCCCCTCTCCAAAGGACCTGCCCTGATGACCTGCAAGGCCCGGCCCCCTCGGCCGGGCCTTTGCGTTGCGGCCCCTTTTCCTCGGCGCGCGGGCCGCCTAGCCTGCGGCTTCCCTTCCAGGACCCGGAGCGCCGCATGTCCCGCACACCCCGCGTCATCGTCACCCGCCACCTGCCCGAGGCGGTGGAGGCCGAGCTGTCGGAGCGCTTCGAGGCGGTGCTGAACCCCGAGGACCGGCGGATGGACGCCCCCGCGCTGGCGCGCGCCTTCGCCGAGGCCGACGCGGTGCTGTGCACGGTGGGCGACCGGATCGACGCGGCCGCGATCGGAACCGCGCCGCGGGCGAAGATGGTGGCGACCTTCTCGGTCGGGACCAACCACATCGACCTCGACGCAGCCCGCGCGGCGGGGCTGCGGGTCAGCTCCACGCCGGGCGTGCTGACCGACGCCACCGCCGACATCGCGATGTCGCTGATCCTGATGGCGATGCGCCGCTGCGGCGAGGGCGAGCGGATGGTGCGCGCCGGCGAATGGCACGGCTGGACGCCGACCCAGCTGCTGGGCCGCGACCCCACCGGGGCCACGCTGGGCATCGTGGGCATGGGGCGGATCGGGCGGGCCACCGCCGCGCGCGCTCACCACGGGTTCGGGATGAAGATCCTCTACACCAACCGCTCGGCCGTGGATCCCGGCCTGCCCGCCGAGCGGCGCGAGCTGCACGAGCTGATGGCGGAGGCGG
>CAXGVP010000796.1:0-2362 GCA_964013055.1 uncultured Albimonas sp. | reverse complement strand
CCGGGCGCAGCGTCCGACGCGGCGCCCGGAGCGGGAGGGCGCAGGCTTGACGCGGCGGGGTGGAGGGGGTAGAGGCGCGCCACCCAAATCCGCATGCGGGGTTCGGGCCGGTCGGGGAGACATCCCGGCAGGTCCTCCGGTTGGACGCCCGTCGGCGTCTGCACCCCCGCAGAGGCGAAAACCGGAAAGGACAAGCGAACCATGGCCCTGCCTGAGTTCTCCCTGCGCCAGCTGCTCGAGTGCGGCGTTCACTTCGGCCACCAGACTCACCGCTGGAACCCGAAGATGGGCGCCTACATCTATGGCGAGCGCAACGGCATCCACATCATGGATCTGACGCAGACCGTCCCGCTGCTCGACGCCGCCCTGCTCGCGATCCGCGACACGGTGGCCAAGGGCGGCCGGGTCCTGTTCGTCGGCACCAAGCGCCAGGCCGCCCAGCCGCTCGCCGACGCCGCCGAGCGCTGCGCCCAGTACTACATGAACCACCGTTGGCTCGGCGGCACGCTGACCAACTGGAAGACCGTCTCGAACTCGATCGAGCGCCTGCGCAAGCTGGACGAGATCTTCGAGGGCGGCGCCGAGGGCTTCACCAAGCGCGAGCGTCTCTCGCTGGAGCGTGAGCGCAACAAGCTCAACGCCTCGCTGGGCGGCATCCGCGAGATGGGCGGCGTTCCCGACCTGATCTTCGTGATCGACACCAACAAGGAAGACCTGGCCGTCGCCGAGGCGAACAAGCTGGGCATCCCGGTGGTGGCGGTGCTCGACACCAACTCGGACCCGACCGGCATCGCCTACCCGATCCCCGGCAACGACGACGCCTCGCGCGCCATCTCGCTCTACTGCGACCTGGCCTCGCGCGCGGCGCTCGACGGCATGGCCGCGGCGATGGGCGAGAGCGGCTTCGACCTCGGCGAGATGGAGGACCTTCCCGAGGAGGAGTTCGCCGCCGAGGAAGCCGCCCCCGCCGAGGCGACCGAGGCCCAGGCCTGAGGCCTGCGACGGGCGCCCTCCGGGGCGCCCCTCCCCCCTTGCGGGGACATATGACGCAAGCATGACGCCCGCGGCGCTTGACCGGCGCGGCGCGGGCGTGGACCCAAGCCCCCGGACGCCCGGGGCCGGCGCGCGGGAGTCGCGCGAGGCCCCTGCCCGGGCGGCGCACGACGGACCAGGAGAGAGACGATGGCGATCACCGCTGCGATGGTGAAGGAGCTCCGCGACACGACCGGCGCGGGCATGATGGACGCGAAGAAGGCCCTCGTCGAGAACGACGGGAACATGGAGGCCGCGGTCGACTGGCTGCGCACCAAGGGCCTGGCCAAGGCCGCCAAGAAGTCCGGCCGCACCGCCGCCGAGGGCCTGGTGGCCGTCGCCGCCGGCGAGGGCGTGGGCGTCGCGGTCGAGGTCAACGCCGAGACCGACTTCGTGGCCCGCAACGCCGAGTTCCAGGAGATGGTCTCCAAGATCGCGCAGGCCGCGCTGGGCGCCTCGGGCCTCGAGGGCCTGCTGGCCGCCGACCTGGGCGGCAAGACCGTGCAGGCCACCGTGACCGACAAGATCGCCACCATCGGCGAGAACATGTCGGTGCGCCGCATGGCCCGGCTGGAGGGCGACGTGGTCGCCTCCTACGTCCACAACGCCGCCGCCCCCAACATGGGCAAGATCGGCGTGCTGGTCGCGCTGACCGGCTCGGACAAGGCCGCGATGGAGGCGATCGGCAAGCAGGTCGCGATGCACGTCGCCGCCACCAACCCGGCGTCGCTGTCCGAGGCCGACCTCGACCCCGCGCTGGTCGAGCGCGAGAAGGCCGTGCTGACCGAGCAGGCCCGGGAGTCGGGCAAGCCCGACGCGGTGATCGAGAAGATGATCGTCGGCCGCCTGAACAAGTACTTCCAGGAGGTCTGCCTCCTGAAGCAGTCCTTCGTGATCAACCCCGACCTCTCGGTCGAGAAGGCGGTCGCCGAGGCCGGCGCCGACATCAAGGTCGTGGGCTTCGCCCGCGTCGAGGTCGGCGAGGGCATCGAGAAGGAAGAGGAAGACTTCGCCGCCGAGGTCGCCAAGGCCGCCTCGGGCGCCTGATCCCCCTTCCCTTTCGGGACCGAACCGGAACCGCCCCGCGCTCCCCGCGCGGGGCGGTTTCTCGTTTCCCGCCCCGGCGTGGCGCGGTCGGGCGGCGGCCCGGCGGCGGAGGTCCTGCCGCGCCCCGGCACGAGGGCGGCGCAGGTCCCGGTTGCAGGCGGCGCGGCGGTTTCTCATGTCTCGCCCCGGCGCCGCGCCAACGGGCAGCAGCCCGGCGGCGGCCCGGCGGGGGCGGTCCTGCCGCGCCCCGGCTCGAGGGCGGCGCCGGTCCCGGTCGCCGGCG
>CAXGVP010000795.1:0-2363 GCA_964013055.1 uncultured Albimonas sp. | reverse complement strand
TGGCGAGATAGGGCTGCATCTCGGCGGCGTACATCGGGGGGATGGCCACGGATTCGCGGCTGACCAGGATGTAGAAGGCGCCGGGGTCCAGGATCAGGCCGCCGCGGGGGGCGGGGAACAGCGGCTCCCAGAACTCGGCCGGGTCGTAGGCGGCGATGCGGTCCAGGTCGATCAGCCCAGTATGCGGCTTGGCCCGCCAGCCCACCGGCTGGTCTCCGCGGGGCGTCAGGTCGACCGAGAAGGCGAGGCCGTGGTCGATGATCGGGGTCCCGTCCACCAGCGGCTCGCGCGCATGGAGGGCGCGCAGGTCGTCGTCGGAGAAGGTCAGCGTCCCGCGGCGCAGGCGGATCTGGTTGAGCCGCATTCCGGGGCGCACCAGGACCGAGAAGCTGCGGGGGCTGATCTCGGCATAGAGGGGGCCGCAGTAGCCGGGGTCGACGCGGTCGAATTCCTCGCCCCGGTCGGTGATCAGGCGGGTCAGCAGGTCGAGCCGGCCGGTGGAGGATTTCGCGTTCGCCGCCGCGGAGACGTCGGCCGGAAGGTCCAGCCGTTCCTGCAGGGGGATGACGTAGACGCAGCCTTTCTCCAGCACCGCGCCGGCGGAGAGGTCGATGGAGTGCATCGTGAAGCGCTCCAGCCGCTCCTCCACCGTCGAGTCGCCGCCCGTGAGGAAGCTCGCGCGGACCCGGTGGGCGATGGCGCCGAGGCGCAGGTCGAGGCTGGCGGGCTGGAGCTGGGGCGCGGGGATCGGGGTCTGCGCCGAGATGCGGCCCTCGGCGATCAGGGCGCGGAGCGCCTGGGAGGGCAGGACGCCCTGAGGCTCCTGGCGCGGGTGCGCGGGCGCGGTCATGGCTCTCCCTCCCTTCGCGACGGGCGTCCCGGAAAGGGACGGCCCATGCGAAGAGCGCCAGCCGTTGCCGGCTGGCGCTCGATTGGTCGGGCTAGCAGGATTCGAACCTACGACCTCCCGTCCCCCAGACGGACGCGCTACCAGACTGCGCTATAGCCCGCTCGACGAGGCGGGGTGTAGCCGGGCGCGGAGGGGGTGGCAAGAGGGGGCGAACAGGTTTTTGCGCGCGATCGCTGCGACGTGGAGGCAAGGGGCGGCGGCGGCCCCCGGTGGGGCCTTTGGGTGGGCCCCGACGGGTGCGCGGCAGAGGGGGCGAGGGGCGCGTCGAGGCGATGCCGCGGGGGGTGGGGCGGGCGCCGGAGTGCGGCGCGCGGAACGACGAAGGCGCCGCGGGGGGCGGCGCCTTGGGAAGGTCGGGTCCAGGTTCCGGGACGGGCCCGGGGCGCGGCGCTCAGGCGGAGACCAGCGCGTCGGCGAGGCTGCGGAACAGGGGCGCGCCGTCGGTTCCGCCATGGGCGGGGTCCACCGCCCGCTCGGGGTGGGGCATCATGCCCAGCACCCGGCGGTTGGCCGAGAGCACGCCCGCGATGTCGTGCACCGCGCCGTTGGGGGCGCCGTCGGCGTAGGCGAAGGCGACGCGGTCCTCGCCCTCCAGTTCCGCCAGGGTCTCGGGGTCGGCGACGTAGGCGCCGTCGTGGTGGGCGATCGGGACCGAGGCCACGTCGCCGGCGTTCCAGGCGGAGGTGAACGGGCTGGCCGAGGTCTTCACCGTCAGGGCGACGGGCTTGCAGAGGAACTTGAGGTTCCCGTTGCGCAGCAGGGCGCCGGGCAGGAGGCCCGTCTCGGTGAGGATCTGGAAGCCGTTGCACACGCCCAGCACATGACCGCCCGCGTGGGCGAAGTCGGAGACGGCGCGCATGATCGGGGACTTGCCCGCGATGGCGCCGCAGCGCAGGTGGTCGCCGAAGGAGAAGCCGCCGGGCAGGGCCACGAGGTCGAGGCCCGCGGGCAGCGACGTGTCCTTGTGCCAGACCATCTCGACCGGCGCCGAGGCCACCGCCTGCAGCGCCGTCTGCATGTCCCGGTCGCAGTTGGAGCCGGGGAAGACGATGACCGCGGCGCGCATCAGGCGATCTCGATCTTGTAGGATTCGATCACCGGGTTGGCGAGCAGCGCCTCGCACATCTTCTTCACTTCCGCCTCGGCGGCGGCGGGGTCGGTCTGGGCGAGTTCGAGCTCGATCAGCTTGCCCTGGCGGACGCCCTCGACGCCCTCGAAGCCGAGGGTCCCGAGCGCGTGGCGGATCGCCTCGCCCTGCGGGTCGAGCACGCCGGATTTCAGCGAGACGTGGACGCGGGCCTTCATGGCGGGTCTCCCGGGGCCGTTGAGGGGGATTTCTTCGCGCGGATAGCGCGGAATGGCCGGGGGAGCAAGCGGGCGGGGGGTCGCGGCAGGCGGCTCGGGCGGCCCTCGCGTCGGCTGCGCCTCCGCATCGCCCCGCCCGACCGTCCCC
>CAXGVP010000794.1:0-2365 GCA_964013055.1 uncultured Albimonas sp. | reverse complement strand
CCGGACCGCGGCGCACGGCCCCCCCGGGCGCGAAGGCGGCGCGCAGGCGGGCGGCGCCGGCCCGCAGCTCCTCGGGCCGGGGCGACGCCTCCAGCCGCCAGGCCACGGGGGCCGAGATCAGCTTGTCCCAGGCGTGCACCTTCACCGCCCGCGGCGCGAGCACGCCGGCATTCAGCAGCTCCTGCATCCGGTCGAGCCGGCCCAGCCGCAGCGAGACCAGCGCCACCGCCCCCTCCGTCTCCGGCGCCCGGTCCAGGGCGAGGATCGCGGGCAGCGCCTCGGTCAGGATCGCGGCGAGGTCGGCCCGCTCGCCATACCAGCAGGGCGCGATGGCGGGGTAGCGCAGGCGGCTGGGGAAGCTCTGCACGATCCAGTCGGTGGGGCGCGGCTCTCCCGCCGGCGGGGGCGGCAGGCGGCGCCCGCCCACGAAGAGCGCGCCGGACATCGGGTTGGCGGCGGCCGGGCCCTCGATCCGGGCGAGCCCGTCGCGGGCCCCGGGCGCAGGCCCGCGGCGGGCGGCGGGCGCAGGCCGGCGGCGGGCGGCGGGCGACGCCTCCCAGGCCAGGGACAGCGCCGCGCGCAGGGGGGCGAAGTCCAGCCGCGCCCAGGCGGCGCGGGCGGTCGTCAGCATCGCGAGAGGGGGGTTGGCCATTGCTCCGCCATGCCGGCGCTCCTACGGTCCCATCGGCCGCCCGGGCGGGGCGGGATCTCGGGGGCACGATGGCGCGGCCGGTCTTCAACCT
This sequence comes from uncultured Albimonas sp., assembly GCA_964013055.1. Lineage (GTDB taxonomy): Bacteria > Pseudomonadota > Alphaproteobacteria > Rhodobacterales > Rhodobacteraceae > Albimonas. The sequence continues at coordinate 1,622 of CAXGVP010000794.1, read as the reverse complement.
CAACCTGTTCTCGAACGTGGCCTCGGCCGACCCGGCGCGCTGCCTCGCGGGGCACGCCGCCGCCAGCTTCCTCGCGGCCTTCGACCCGGAGGCCTCGCACGACCTGCGCATCCGCCTGTTCTGCGACCCCAACCCCAACCCCGAGACCCTGCCCGCCTGGATCGAGGCCGCCCGCGCGCCCCTGCAGGGCCGGGAGATCGAGGTGGTCGAGACCTGCGGCCTCGCCGACGGTTACCGCCGCTCGATCGAGATGGCGCAGGGGGATTACGCCTGCCAGCTGGAGCATGACTTCGTGTTCCTGCCCGCAGCCATCCCCCACGCGTTGGGGGCGCTGGTCGAGGGGATGGCGGCGCACGGGCTCACCCACCTGCGCTTCAACAAGCGCTGGAACCGGGCGGTGGGCTACGATCATTTCATGACCCCCCAGCCGCAGGTTCCGTTCCCCTGCGCGCGGGTCTCGGGGCGGTCGAACAATCCGCACCTGGTGGACGTGGCCCACGCGCGGGCGCATGTGCTGCCGTTCATCCCTGCGGAGGCCCGCAAGGCCGAGGGGCTCGAGGGAGTGGTGGACCTCTACGCCGGCGGGGGCCATGTCTATGGGGCGCTGGGGCATCCGGCGACGGTGGGGCACCTGGACGGGCGGGCGCGGCGCTGGCGGGACGGGATCCGGCGGCGGCTGTGGCTGGCTCGGCAGGGCAGAGGGGGGAGCTGAATGCGGCTGTGGTGGAGCCTTCGCAAGCGTCTGGCGCGGCTGGACCGCCGCCCGCGGGTGGTCGAGCGGCTGGGCGCGCGGTGGGAGCTCGATCCCACCGACTGGCTGGACCTGCGCCTGCTCGCCGGCCAGCCGTTCGAGGCCGAGCAGCGGGCGATGTTCGCCCAGCGCACGGCGGCGGCGCGGCCCACGCGCTTCTACGACATCGGGGCGAACTTCGGCCTCTATTCGGTGACGCTGGGGCTGGCGCATCCGGGGCTCGCGATCGAGGCCTTCGAGCCGGTCAGCCGCACCCGGGCGAAGCTGGAGCGGAACCTGGCGCTGAACGGGCTGGCCGGGCGGGTGCGGGTGCACCCGCTGGCGCTCTCGGAGGCGGCGGGCGAGGCGGAGATCGCCATCGACCCGCGCTCCTCGGGGTTGTCGACGCTCTCGGCCTCTGACGCGGAGGCGGCGCGACGGGATTTCTCCGCGGCCGAGACGATCCGCACCGCGCGCCTGGACGAGCTGTCGACGGCGGCGGGCGAGACGCTGGCGATCAAGATCGACGTCGAGGGGCACGAGGTCTCGGCCCTGAAGGGGATGGGCCGGGTGCTGGCGACGAACCGCGGCGTGATGATGATCGAGACGCGCGCGCGCAACGCGCCCGAGGTCGAGGCCCTGCTGGCCGCGGCCGGCTGGCGGCGGACCGGCGCGGTGCAGGAAGAGATCTTCTTCGAGAAGGACTGAACGCGGCGCCGGCCGCGCGGGCGGAAGCCGCGGCGTGATCCGTCGCGCCCGGGGCGGGCCGTCGGCTCGCCGCGGCGGCATGGCGTCGGCGCGTGGGGCGGACGGGGCCCGGGGCGGAGGTCCGAAGACACGCGGCCCGGCCGCGCGCCGGCGTCGGCCGGGCGCCGGCGCGCTCGGCCGACGC
>CAXGVP010000793.1:0-2366 GCA_964013055.1 uncultured Albimonas sp. | reverse complement strand
CGTCGCGAGACGCACCGCGCCCCCGAGCTCGAGCCCCTGCCCGCGGGCATAGGCCCGCACCGCCGCCTCGATCGCGGCGCCGTGGGCGGCCGCGCCCGGGGCCAGCGCCACGGTGATCGAATCGCCGCGCAGGAGGTCGGGCGTGCGCAGCACGCCGAAGTCCTCGCCCGCCTCGGGCACGGCGGCGCGCACATGCGCCTCGACCGCGTCGGGGGAGAGCTTCACGCCCCCGCAGTTGATCACGTCGTCGGCGCGGCCCTCGTGGAACAGCCAGCCGTCCTCCAGCCGGCCGAGGTCGGAGGTGCGCAGCCAGCGCTCCGGTCCCAGCGGGCGCCAGCCGCCGGACTGGGCCACGCCCAGCGCGACGTGGGGGCCGCGGATCTCGATCACGCCGTCGTCGGCGATGCGCAGGCCCGTCGCGCCCTCGGCCCGGCCGACGGAGGCGAGCGCGGCCTCGGGCGCCTGGTCGATGCGCAGCAGCGTGGTGCGAGAGGCCTCGGTCAGCCCGTAGTGCTGCAGGATCCGCGCGGCGGGCAGGGCCCGGCGCAGGGCGCGCTTCTCGTCCGCGGTCATCGGCTGGCTGCCGATCTCGACCCAGCGCACGCGCTCCAGCTCCGGCCCGAAGACGTCGAGGTTGGCGAGGAACACCCGCCACTGGCTGGGCACGGCCGAGACCGCGTTGACGTCGCCCGCGCGCAGCCGGTCGCGCAGCTCGGTCAGCGCGAAGCCCGCCTGCGGGACCAGGCAGGCGCCGCCGGCGTTCAGCACCGCCCGCACCCGGCCGAACCCGAAGGAATGGTGGACCGGCACGCCGACGTATTCGCGGATCTCGGGCGTGAGCTCCATCGCCTCGGTCAGGCGCGTCACCACGTCGTGCAGCGCGTCCTTCGACAGGACCACCGCCTTGGGCGCCCCCTCGGTGCCCGAGGAGAAGGAGACCAGCGCCGGCGCGGGGCCGGGGGTGGACACGAAGCTCCCCTCGACCCAGCCGCCGCCGGGGCGCGGGACCAGGATGCGGCCCACGCCGGCGCGGCCGATGCGCTCGGCGTCGTCGGGGGCGCGCAGGGGGACCGCGACCTGCCCGTCGGCGAGCAGGTCGAGCATCACCCGCGCGTAGTCCGGCCCGTTGACGGCGGCCACGCCGATCGAGCGCCCCTCCGCGAGGGGGGTCCCGGGGGCGAGGCGGAACTCGGGGTTCGGGGCGCCGTCCATCGCGTCAGCCGCCGTTCGAGAGGCTGCGGTTGAGCATGCAGCGCCGCGCGAAGTCGCGTCGGTAATGCGGGATCTCGCGCACCTCGCGCCCGCGCAGGCGCCCCACGACGCCGCCCACCGCCATCCCCGCCAGCTTCATCGCCGCCGCGGCGGAGGCATAGGCCGAGCCGTGGTTCTTCTCGAAATACCGCCGCCAGGAATCGAACCAGTAGGCCGGCATCCGGCCCTTCTTCGGCGCGTTCCCGGCGATGCCGGTCAGGGCGCCGGCCAGGTGCATCACCCGGGCCTGGGGCGCATACCAGATCTCCCACCCCGCGCGATGGGCCTGGAGCTGGTAGTCCACCTCCTCGAAATAGAGGAAATAGCCCTCGTCCATCGGGCCGAGCTCGTCGATCAGCTCGCGGTTGATCAGCATCGCGGCGCCGGTCACCCAGTCGGCGCGCGCCGGCACGTCGGTGGGCGGGATCAGCCCGGGCCAGAGGCGCTGCAGCGGGCCGATGTGGCTGGCGCCCACCAGCTCGCGCATGGCGGAGGGGAAGCGGAAGGCCGCGACCCGACCCTTGCCGTCGGGATTCTCGAGCTGCGCGCCCACCACGCCGACTCGGGGGCGGGACTGCATCACCCGCACCAGCTCCTCGATGGCGCCGGGGCGCAGTTCGGCGTCGGGGTTCAGCAGCAGGATCGCGTCCGGCGTCCAGGGCAGCGCCTTCGCCGCGGCGAAGGTCAGGTTGTTGCCCGCCGCGAAGCCGCCGTTGACGGGCGAGCGGATCACCCGCACCGAGGCCGGCGAGCCCATCGCCGCGATCCCCGCCTCCAGCCGGTCGCCGTCCCCGTCGGGCGAGGCGTTGTCGACGATCACCGCCAGCCCCTCGGCGAAGCGCGACAGCTCCTCGATCAGCGCCGGCAGCGCAGAGAGGATCAGGTCGGCTCCGCCATAGTTGATGGTCGAGACCACAACGCGGGCGGAAAGCGGGTCGGCTGTCATGAAATCGGCGTCTCGCGGAAGGGCCCGGGGGCGGTTGCGTGTCGGGGCCGGAGCATACGGCGGGCGGCCGCGAACCGCCACCTCGCCGGCTGCGGCGCGGCGGCTCACGCCAGCAGGTCGCGCAGCACGTGGTCGAGCAGCGCCCGCCCCCGCGCTGTGGCCCGCAGCC
>CAXGVP010000792.1:0-2368 GCA_964013055.1 uncultured Albimonas sp. | reverse complement strand
GGCGGCCAAGCCGGTCGTCGCGGCCGAGGTCCTGCGCCCGCCGCTGGGCATCCGCACGCCGGACGGGCTGCTGCTGCCGCCGTACCTGTCGGTCTCCTTCTATTACTTCCTGGTCTACCTGTGCTGGGGCCTCGCCTGCTTCTGGACCACCGCCGAGCGCGCGCGGCGCGCCGAGCATCGCCGCGCCGCCCAGGCCGAGGCCGAAGCGCGCGAGGCGGAGCTGCAGCGCCTGCGCCTGCAGCTCGATCCCCACTTCCTGCTCAACGCCCTCAACGGCGCGGCCGAGGAACTTCGCGTCGACCCGGCCGCCGCCCATGCGATGATCGAAGACCTGTCGATCTTCCTGCGCCGCTCGCTGGCGGGCATGGACCGGCTGGTGGCGCCGCTGGACGAGGAGGTGGACGCGCTCGAGGCCTATCTCGCCGTGCAGCGTTCCCGCTTCGGGGAACGGTTCGAGGCGGCGCTCGACGTGGACGCCGCGGCGCTGGGCCGGGGCATCGCCTCGTTCCTGCTGCAGCCGCTGGTCGAGAACGCGGTCGAGCATGGGCGGCGCGGGGGGCGGCGCTCGGTCTCGGTGGCGATCCGCGCCTGCGAAGGGGGGCTGGAGATCGTGATCCGCAATCCCGGACGGCTGGCCGACGCGGCCCCGGCGGGCACGCGCTCGGGCATCGGGCTCGACAACGTGCGCCGTCGCCTGGCCCTGCACTACCCCGGCCGGCACGCGCTGGCGCTGGCGCAGGAGGGCGACGAGGTGCGCGTCGCCCTCCGGCTGGAGGGGGCGCCGGAATGAGGGTGGTGATCGTGGACGACGAGCCGCTGGCGATCCGCGCCCTGTCCCGCCTGCTCGCCGCCGCGCCGGACGTGGAGATCGTGGCCACCGCCGGCGACCTCGACGCGGGCGTGCGCGCGATCGAGACCCACCGCCCCGACGCCGCCTTCCTGGACGTGGAGCTGGACGAGGGCGACGGCTTCGACCTGCTGGCCCGGCTCGATCCCGCGCCCCGGGTGGTCTTCGTCACCGCCCATGCCGAGCGGGCGGTGGACGCCTTCGCCGTGCAGGCCGCCGACTATCTTCTCAAGCCCGTCGACCCCGGTCGCCTCGCCGAGGCGCTGCGCCGCCTGCGCCCGCCCCCCGACGACGCCGGCGAGCCGGTGGAGCTCGCCATCCCCGGCCGCACCCTGCTGGTCCCCCCCGGCTCGATCGTGGCGCTGACCGCCGAGGGCGACTTCGCGCGCGTGCACCTGGCGGGGGAGCCGTCGCTGCTGATCCTGCGCACCCTGAGCCATTTCGAGGCGACGCTGCCCGCGCCGCCCTTCGTGCGGCTGGGCCGCTCGACCATGGTCAACGTCGAGCGCGTGCGCCGCCTGGTCTCGCGCGACCGCAACCTGACGCTGGCGACGCTGGACGGTCTGGCCGAGCCCCTGCCGCTGGGCCGCGCCGCCGCGAGCCGCCTGCGCGCGGCGCTGGCCTGCCGGCGGGGCTGAGCGCATTCTGCCTGCCGGTCGGCAGGGAGGCTTGCCCCCGACCCCCGGATGCGCTCCTGTTGGCCCGACCGCATTCGCGACGGGGCCGCCTCAGAAGTCCCCGCGCCGCCAGGAGACGCCCATGACCGCCGACGCCCCCACGATCCACGACGCCGAGCTGCGCGCCACGCCCGGCAGCCTGTTCGAGACCATGGGCCTGCAGCGCCGCACCCATTTCGAGGGCGGCCGCGCGGTGATCGAGTACCTGGCCGGCGAGCACATGTGCCACTCGGGCGGGATCGTTCAGGGGGGCTTCGTGACCGGCTGGATCGACCAGTCGATGGCGATGGCGCTGATGAGCCTGGTGGGGGTCGAGCAGACGCCGATCTCGCTGGAGATCAAGATCAGCTTCTTCGCGCCGACCCGTCCCGGCCTGGTGATCGCCGAGGGCTGGGTCGAGCGCGCCGGCCGCTCCACCTGCTTTGCGGAGGGCACGCTGCGGGACGCGGCGGGCCTGCTGCTGGCCAAGGGCACCTCGACGGTGCGCCTGATCTCGCGCGCCAAGGCCGAGGCCGGCTCGCGCGCCGCGCTGGAGGCGGCGAAAGGGCGGGGGGCCTGAGATCCGACTCGGGGCAGGGCGTCCGAGTCGGCGGATTCGGGGCGGGAGCCGCCCCGATCCGCGCCCGGAACCGGCCCGGCGCCGACGGCGGGAGGTCGCTTTCGGACCTGGCGCCCGGGTCGAACCCTTATCGCAGTTGCGGAAACCTCGGGGAGCGCCTGGGCTGCCGCCACGTCCGACACGAAAACTTCGCAGAAGCGGCGAGAAAGCGGTTGCACCCCCCCGCGATTCCCCCTAGATACCCGCTCACCGACGAGGGGCGGCGCTCCTCGGACGGTTCAGCGG
>CAXGVP010000791.1:0-2369 GCA_964013055.1 uncultured Albimonas sp. | reverse complement strand
TGCAGCGTGGCGATCAGGCCGGCGGTGGAGCCGTCCTTGGCCTCGGCCGAGGCCTCGCCCGTCACCATCGGCTCCAGCGCCTTGGCCAGCGTCTTGCCCAGCTCCACCCCCCACTGGTCGAAGCTGTTCACCCCCCAGATCGCGCCCTCGACGAAGACGCGATGCTCATAGAGCGCCACGATCCGGCCCAGCGTGAACGGGTCCAGCTTCCGATACATCAGCGTGGTCGAGGGCCGGTCCCCCGCGAAGGCCCGGTGCGGGGCCAGCCGGCGGGCCTCCGCCTCCGGCTTGCCGTCGGCGATCATCATCTCGCAGGCCTCGGCCTCCGAGCGGCCGGCCATCAGCGCCTCGGACTGCGCCAGGCAGTTGGCGAGCAGCAGGGTGTGGTGGTGGGCCAGCTCCGGCTCCCAGCCGTTGGCGGCGACCAGGAACTCCACCGGGATCACCGTCGTGCCCTGGTGGAGCAGCTGGAAGAACGCGTGCTGGCCGTTGGTCCCCGGCTCGCCCCAGACCACGGGGCCGGTCTCGCCCGCCAGCCCGTCGCGCAGGCGCGCGGTCTTGCCGTTCGATTCCATGTCCAGCTGCTGCAGGTAGGCCGGCAGCCGCAGCAGCCGCTGGTCGTAGGGGATCACCGCGCGGCTGGGCAGGCCCAGCGCGTCGCGATGCCAGACGCCGATCAGCGCCAGCAGCACCGGCAGGTTCTCGGTCAGCGGCGCCTCGCGGAAATGGGCGTCCATGGCCCGGGCGCCGGCGAGGAAATCCTCGAACCGCTCCCGCCCGATGGCGATCATCAGGCTCAGTCCGATGGCGGACCAGACCGAGTAGCGTCCCCCGACCCAGTCCCAGAAGCCGAACACCCGGTCCTGGTCGATGCCGAATTTTTCCACTTCATCCAGCGCCGTCGACAGCGCCGCGAAATGCGCGCCGGCCCTGTCGCCGACGCCCGCCTCCATCCACGCCTTCGCGGTATGGGCGTTGGTCATCGTCTCGATGGTCGTGAAGGTCTTCGAGGCGATCAGCACCAGCGTCGTGGCCGGGTCCAGTCCCGCCAGCACGTCGTGCACATGCGCCCCGTCGACGTTGGAGACGAAATGGCACCGCGGCCCGTCATGCACCGGCGCCAGGGCGGCCACCGCCATCACCGGGCCCAGGTCCGAGCCGCCGATGCCGATGTTCACCACGTCCGTGAACGGTTTTCCCGACACCGAGGCATAGGCCCCGCTGCGCACCGCCTCCGCGAAGGCGAGGCACCGCTCGCGCGTCTCCAGCACGTCCGGCATCACGTCCTCGCCCTCGGCGGCGAAGGCCTCTCCGGGGGCGGCGCGCAGGGCCGTGTGCAGGACGGCGCGGCCCTCGGTGGCGTTGATCGGGGCTCCGGCGAACATCGCGTCGCGCAGGGGCTCGACGCCCGCCGCGCGCGCCAGGCCCGCCAGCGCCTCCACCGCGCCCTTGTCGAGCCCGGTCTTGGAGTAGTCGAACAGCATGTCGTCCAGCCGGGCGGACAGCGTCTCGAACCGCGCGGGATCGGCGGCGAAGAGGGCGGCGATGCGCCGCCCCGCCAGGCGGTCGCGGGCGGTCTCGACGGCCTTCCAGGCCGCGGCGATGGGAGTGGTCACATCGGCTCCATCGGTTTGCGCGCACAGGACCTCGACCGGCGTGCGTCGCTGGCGAAGGACGGCGCGGATCGGCATGTCCTCGACCGGTCCGGGTTGCAGGGCGCGCGCGAAGGCGCGGCTCTTGGCCGGTCCCGAGAACAATAGCAGGATGCGCCGCGCCTGCAGGATCGCCGAAAGCGTCAGGGTGACGCGCGGCCCGCCGCGGCCCGGCGCGCGTATCGGGGCGAGCAGCGCCTCGCCGTCGGGATCGAGCGCCCCGGCCAGCCCCTCGGCGCCCGGGAACAGGGCCGCGACATGGCCGTCGGGGCCCAGCCCCAGCACCACCAGGTCGAAGGGGCGGCCGAGCCGGCGCAGGCGGGCCTCGGCCTCGGGCAGGCCGGCCTCCGAGGTCTCGGCGCCGGTGTAGAGGGGAGAGAACCGCGCGCCCCGCGCCCGGCTGTCCATGAACAGGCACAGGTCGAGGATGTTGCGCGTGGACGTGGGGTCCGAGGGCGGGGCCCAGCGGTCCTCGACCAGGGTCATGGTGACCCGCGACCAGTCCAGATCGGAGCGCGCCAGCCGCGCATAGGTCCGCTGCGGCGTGGCCCCGCCCGAGAGCGCGGCGACCGCGCGGCCGCGGCGCGCCACCGCGCCCTGCAGGATCTGGGCGATGCGCTCGGCGGCGACCTGGGCGAGCTCGTCGGGATCGCGGAAGCGGCGCAGCTCGTAGAGCGGCGGGGCGGCGGCGGCCAGCAGATCGCCGCTCATCGCCCG
>CAXGVP010000790.1:0-2380 GCA_964013055.1 uncultured Albimonas sp. | reverse complement strand
GTCGGGCATCGGTCATCCAGGCGAAGCAAGGGGCAGTCTGGAACATACAGGGAACGTGGGCGGCGAGGAAGCAAAGTGCGTAGGCGCCTGATGACTTCTATTCGGTGTGCTGACGGATCGAGCTCGATGCCACGGAAACCATCGTTTCGTACGTGCCGATGAAAATCGCCCCAGGGCATGGACCGCCAAAACGGGAAGTGATGAAGTCCAGCCGAGCCTGCGAAACCAACAGGTCGCGATACTGGCTCCGCTCGCCGCTCACGGAGGACCAGGTGCCAGGGTAGCGCCAAGCGGCTATCCGCTCGGCCTCGCGCTGGACCCCCGCCTCTCCCGGGCCTTCGGAGCATCTAGCGAGGACGCCCGCGCTCTTAGCGTACTGGCTGAGCATCTTCTCTAACGCGTTGGCCATCTCCGCGTTGTCCTGGCCATGAGCAGGATGACTTGCGAAGAGGCAAAGGAGCACAGAAATGCCAATGCGCAGCATCTTCAGTTCCTTACCGTGTGGCACCACCAGACGACGTGGCCAATAATGCGAGTTTCGGCGATTTCAGAGCGCAGGTAGAACTCCGGCCCGTAACCTACGCTGTTCTCCGAGAAGATCACGAGGGTGTCGTCATTCGGCCTTTCTGCCCACTTCACCCTCGCTTCCCCGTCTCGTTCGAGGGCGACCAGGTAGCGAGAATGGGCTCCGGATGCCCGTTTGCGGCCGGCAGGAACGTCGGTTTTAGAGGTATCGAGCAGGACCACGTCCCGGTCGAACAACATGGGCTGCATGCTATCGCCACGAACGCGCGCAAGGCTGGCCTTTTCAGGTGAAAGACCCATCCGTCGTAGCCAGTCTCGCCTGAAAAGCAGATCAGCACCCGTCGCCTCGTCGTCGTTCTGAACCCCTACACCCGCTGCTAGCTCTACTTCGTGCAAGGGGATTCTGGCGAACTCGTCCGACGCACCTTCGTGGTCGAAGACCACACCGCTTGGGCGTGGCGGGCCGATGTAGAACTCCAAGCCGAGCGCGTCACATATTTCCTTTGCTCTATCGACACTCGGAGATTGGTTTCGCTCAGGGTCGAGGAAACCCCGCAGCGACCACTTCTTCAGCTTGTGCTTCTCTTCGAAGCGACGCGCACCGATGCCCTCGGCCTTCAACGCCGCCAGAACCCGAGCCCGTATCTGATCAGAAATCGCCGTGTGCATTTTTGTGCACATACCATTTGATGCGGTGCCGCACTACCGAAAAATTTGAGCGCGATAGTGCTTGAAGGCCGAATGAATGTGCATCATAGTGCGCACATGATCACCGAAGCGGACATCGCCGAACTCATCAGACAGCTTGCCGCCGCTCGTGGCTGGCAGGTCTCGCACGCCTCGCGGATGGCGTCAGGCAGCGGCGACACGGTGGAGCGGATCGACGGCGGCGTCGGGCTCACCATTCGACGCGCCAATTCCATAATCCTGAAGTGCGCGGCTCTCTGGCCGGATGGCCACTCCTGGCCGAAGCGCATCCCGCGCCCGAAGGCGCACGACATGAAGAGGGCGTCCTGATGTTCGCCTTCCTCCGCCGCCCCGCAGGCGCCGCCGCTCACCCCGACGATTGGGTGACCCGCGCCTTCGAGACGTTCATGGTCGAGGCCCCGTCTCCCACGGCTCCGCAGCTCGACGAGCAGGATTTCGCAGAGCTGGTCCGCACCCGTCTTGCGGAGATGGACGCCACGCCCTTTGGCCTCGCGAAGGCGAACGGGCTGCCCGGCGACGCAATCCGCAACGTGATCCGGACCGACAGCAAGCGCACCGAGCCGACGCTGCCGCGCGCCCGTCAGATCTGCGCCGCCCTCGGGCTTGAGCTGATCATCCGCCCCAAGCCCCCGGAGGCCTCCGAATGACGGCCCCGCGCAACTCCTCGCTCCCGACCGTCGACGCGGCCATCGCCGCCGGCGCCGGTCAGCGCGTCCTGGACAAGGTCGCCGAGTGCATCGCCGACGTCTCCGGCAAGGAGGCGACCCGTGAGGAGGCCGCCGCGCTGCTCGGCTTCCTCCTCGGCTTCTGCGCGGAGACGGCCGAGCCCGACGAGACCATCGACCGTATCATCGCCGTGTCGTTCTACGACGGCCACGAGGCGGGCCGGCGGCTGAAGGCGCGCCGGCGGCAGGAGGCCTCGCGATGACCGCCCCCCGCCCCACCCTCGGCGAGGCCGCCCGCCCCATCGCCGCCTCCAGCGTCTGGTGGCAGGGCCGCCCGCTGGACGTGACCGCCCGGCACTTCATGGCCGCGACGGCGCAGGCCGCCGGAGCCTCCGAGATCGACCTGCTGAGCCCCCGCCGCGAAGGCGGCCTGGGGCGCTGGCGGACCCTCGGTCTCGCCGCCGCTGGCCGCTGCGCTCACC
>CAXGVP010000789.1:0-2383 GCA_964013055.1 uncultured Albimonas sp. | reverse complement strand
CGGCCAGGACGCCGGCGCCGAGCAGGCCGCCGCCGCCGCCGACCTGCCCACCGCCGCCCTCCTCGAGGTGCTGCGCAACGCCGAGGCCCGCGACCGCCTGATCCAGGCGCTGGAACAGGCCCAGGGCGAGACCGGGGGCGAGACCGGCAACGAGACCGGGGGCGACGGCGGGAGCCAGGGCGATGCCCAGGGCGCCGGCGCGGGCAATGCGGCCGAGACCCCGGCGGTCAATCCCGCCCCGGGCGAGGCCGGTCTTGGCGCGCGCATCGCCGAGACCACGCAGGACTGGGTCAACGCCGTCGCCTCGATGGCCATGGACACCTGGGACGAGCTGGTCGCAGCCCCCGCCCGGCTCGACGGGCTGGGCGAGGCGGTGGACCCCTCGGTGCTGCTCTCCGCGCTCAAGGAGCTGGGGCTGACCATCGTCGGGACCTATGCGGTCTATGTGCTGATCCGGCTGGGCGCGCGGGGGCTGCGCACGCGGATCGGACGCTCGGGCGAGGACTCGGGACCGCTGCACAAGCTGCTGATGGGCGTCGCCATGGCGGTGCTGGACGCGGCCACGGTGGTGGCGGCCTGGGCGGCGGGCTATGCCATCGCCACCTTCGCGCTGGACCCGCCCGGCTCGGTCGGGATCCGCCAGACCATGTATCTCAACGCCTTCGTGGCGGTGGAGATCGCGCGCAACGTGATCCGGCTGATGCTGCGGCCCGAGACCGGCTCGCTGCGGCTGATCCCGATGCCGGATGCGGGGGCGCGCTATCTCTCCTCGCGGCTGATCGCGGCCGCGGCGATCCTGGGCTACGGCCAGCTGCTCGCCGCCCCGATCGTGGCGCGCAACGCCGGCTGGCAGGCGGGCCAGGCGGTGGGCGTCGTGGTGGGGCTGATCGTGGTGCTGATGGGCGTCGTCGCCACCCTGCGCCACCGCCGCGCCGTCGCCGACTGGCTGACCCCGGCCGAGCCGGGGAGCCGCCGGCTCTTCGCCGCGCTCGCCAGGCTTTGGCATGTGCCGGTGCTGATCTACCTCGCCGCCCTCTTCGTGATCGTGATGACCCGGCCGGGCAACGTGCTGTGGCCGGTGCTGGAGGCCTCGGGCAAGATCCTGCTGGCGATCGTGATCGGGATGATGATCAACGGCTTCCTCGCCGCGCGGATGCGCGAGGGGGTGAAGCTGCCCGAGAGCCTGAGCGCCAAGCTGCCGCTGCTCGAGCATCGGCTGAACGCCTTCGTGCCCAGGCTGCTGCTGGCGGTCCGGGTGATCGTGGTGGTGGTGGTGCTGGGCGTGGCGCTGGAGCAGGCGGGCGTCTTCGACACCGAGGGCTGGCTCGCCACCGAGACCGGGCTGCGGATCACCGGGGCGGCGGTCAGCGTGGCCTTCATCCTGCTGGGCGCGTTCCTGGTGTGGCTGGCCTTCTCGGCCTGGGTGGACTGGCGACTGAGCCCGGACGTGGGCCGGGTGCCGACGCCGCGCGAGACCACCCTGCTGAGCCTGCTGCGCAACGCGGCCACCATCGCGCTGCTGGTGATCACGCTGATGTTCGCGCTGAGCGAGCTGGGGATCGACATCGCGCCGCTGATCGCCTCGGCCGGCGTGCTGGGCCTGGCGATCGGCTTCGGCGCGCAGAAGCTGGTGCAGGACGTGATCACGGGCGTGTTCATCCAGCTGGAGAACGCGATGAACGTGGGCGACGTGGTGACCGTGGGCGGCATCACCGGCGGGGTCGAGAAGCTGACCGTGCGCTCGGTCTCGATCCGCGACCTGAACGGGACCTATCACCTGATGCCGTTCAGCTCGGTCGACATGGTGTCGAACTTCACCCGCGACTTCGCCTATTGCGTGATGGATGCGGGCATCGCCTATCGCGAGGACATCGACGAGGCCAAGCAGGCGGTGCTCGACGCCTTCGCCGCGCTGAAGGAGGACGAGACCCAGTCCGCCGCCCTGCTGGGCGACGTGGAGTGGTTCGGCGTCCAGGCGCTGGGCGACAGCGCGGTGGTGCTGCGGGCGCGGGCGAAGACCCGGCCGGGCGCGCAGTGGGGCTTCGGGCGCGCGTGGAACGAGCAGATCAAGAAGATCTTCGACGCGCGCGGGATCGAGATCCCGTTCCCCCACCAGACGGTCTATTTCGGCGAGCTCAAGGACGGCTCGGCGCCCCCGGTTCACCTGGTGCGCGACGACAAGGCCGAGGTGGTCGAGGGCGAGGCGAGCCCCGCCCCCGACGCTCCGGACGCCCCGGACGCGGAGCCGCGGTCGCCGCGCACCGACAAGGTCCGCGACCGCGACATGCCCGACGAAGACGAGGTCTGACCCCTCGCCGCCCTGCGGGCGGGCGCCGCGTCGGGCGCCTCGCCCGTGGGGGGCGTTCGGCTCGCGGCGCGGGGG
>CAXGVP010000788.1:0-2384 GCA_964013055.1 uncultured Albimonas sp. | reverse complement strand
TCTGCCCCGGAATGGCCCCCAAATTCGGCACCAGCGGGCTGCGCGGTCTCGTGACCGAGCTGACCCCCGACCTCGTTTCCGCCCATATCCGAGCCTTTCTCGCCGCCTGCCCCAATGGCGGCGCGGTGCATGTGGGACAGGACCTGCGGCCCTCGTCCCCGGCCATCGCCGAGGCGGTGATGAGCGCCATCACTGGCGCGGGGCTGACCGCCATCGACGACGGCGTACTACCGACACCGGCGCTGGCGCTGGCGGCGATGGGGGCGGGCCATGCGGCGGTGATGGTCACCGGCAGCCACATCCCCGCCGACCGCAACGGGCTGAAGTTCTACCTGCCCGGAGGCGAGATCTCGAAGGCCGACGAGACGGCGATCCTCGCGGCGCTCGACAGCCCCGCCCCCGATGCGGGGCAGGCCGGCGCCCGGCAGGAAACAGGCTCTGTTCCGGCGCAGGACTACGTGGCGCGCTATGCCAGGGCCTTCGGGCCCGGGGCGCTGGAAGGGCTGCGCATCGGCGTCTACCAGCACAGTTCGGTGGCCCGCGACGCCATGGTCGAGGTGGTCACCGCCCTCGGTGCCGAGGCGGTGCCGCTGGCACGATCGGAGACCTTCATCCCCGTCGACACCGAGGCAGTGGACCCCGAAACCCGCGACCAGCTCGCGGACTGGTGCGCCGACCATAACCTCGACGCGCTGATCTCGACCGACGGCGACGCCGACCGGCCGATGGTCGCCGACGCCACGGGCCGCATCGTGCCCGGCGACGTGCTGGGCGCGCTCACCGCGCGGGCGCTCGGGGCGCAGGTGATCTGCACGCCGGTCTCGTCCAACACCATGATCGGCGAGATGCCCGAGTTCGGGACGCTGCACCGCACCCGCATCGGCTCGCCCTTCGTGATCGCCGCCATGGAGGCGGTGCTGGCCGACGACCCCGCCGCCAAGGTGGTGGGCTACGAGGCCAACGGCGGCTTCCTGCTGGGCTTCACCGCCGAGGCCCCCGCGGGCCCGCTGGAGCCGCTGATGACGCGCGATTGCCTGTTGCCGATCCTCGCGCCGCTGGCGCTGGCCCGCGCCGGGGGCAAGGACCTCGCGGCACTGGTCGCCGCCCTGCCGCCGCGCTTCACCGCCGCCGACCGGCTGACCGGGGTCGAGCCCGAGACCGCGCGGGCCTTCCTCGCCGAGCTCGACGGCGACGCCGCGGCCCGGGCGGCCTTCTTCGACGGGCTGGGCGCGGAGACGGAGGTCGACCGCACCGACGGGCTGCGGCTGCGCTTCGCCGGCGGCGACGTGATCCACCTGCGCCCCTCGGGCAACGCGCCGGAATTCCGCTGCTACACCGAGGCGGCGAACCCCGCCCGCGCCGAGGACCTGCTCGCCAGCCATCTCGGGAAGCTGCGCGCGCGGCTCTGAGCCCGTCCGTCACCGGATCTGTCCCCGGTGACGGCACATCCGCCACGAGGGGCCGGAGCCGTTGCGTGTTTCTGCCGCACATGTGCCGCAGACGCAACTTTAGAGAGAGCACGGGCGCGCCCGCGGTTGCCACTCCCCTCCGCCCTGTTAACGGTTCCGAAAACGGATCTCCGAACCAAGAGCATCACGATGACTCCCAAAAGCATTACGCCCGTCCTCCTGTGCGGCGGCTCCGGCACGCGGCTCTGGCCGCTGTCGCGCAAATCCTACCCCAAGCAGTTCGTGCCGCTGATGGGCGAAGAGACCCTGTTCCAGGCCTCGGCGAAGCGGCTTTCGGGCACCGGCGACGCGCTCGCCTTCCAGCCGCCGCTGGTGCTGACCAATTCCGACTTCCGCTTCATCGTGACCGAGCAGCTGATGGGGATCGGGCTCGATCCCGGTGCCATCCTGATCGAGCCCGAGGGCCGCAACACCGCCCCCGCGATCCTCGCGGCCGCCCTGCATGTCGCGGCAAGCGATCCGGACGCGGTGATGCTGGTGGCGCCGTCGGATCACGTAGTGCCCGATGCGGAGGCCTTCCATGCCGCCGTGGCCCAGGGCCTCGCCGCGGTCGAGGACGGCGATCTCGTGACCTTCGGCATCGCCCCCGACCGCCCCGAGACCGGCTACGGCTATCTCGAGCTGTCGGCGAAGCCCTCCGGCTCCGGCTTGCCGGTGAAGCTCTCGCGCTTCGTCGAGAAGCCCGATGCCGCCCGCGCCGAGGAGATGCTCGCCGCCGGGACCTACATGTGGAACGCCGGCATCTTCCTGTTCCGGGCCCGCGACATCATCGCCGCCTTCGAAGCGCACAGCCCCTCGCTGCTCGCCCCGGTGCAGGCCGCGCTCGCCGATGCCCTTCCCGATCTCGGTTTCCTGCGCCTCGCGCCGGGGCCGTGGAGCGGCGCCGAGGACATCTCGATCGACTACGCGGTGATG
>CAXGVP010000787.1:0-2390 GCA_964013055.1 uncultured Albimonas sp. | reverse complement strand
CGCGGAGGCACGCGGGTACAGCATGATGATCTGCTTCGCGGCCGCGGCGACCGGATCCAGCGGCGCGGCCCAGGCGGCGACGATGGCGTCGAGCGCGGCCTCGTTCGCCTTGCGCCCCTCCAGCGACACGAAGCGGTCGTCGAGCGCGTCGCCCCCGATCTCGGCGGCCAGCGCCTTCCAGGCGGCGTCGTCCTGGGCGACGATGGCGATCCAGCGGGGATCCTCGCCCTCCCTGGTCAGGGCGGGGTAGACGCCGTGGGGGGCCATGGCGGCGTCGCGGTTGCCCTCGGCCTTGGCCACCCGGCCCGTCGCGCCGTAGTCGGCGAAGGCGGAGGCCAGGAACTGCATCCCGGTCTCGGCCTGGCCGAGGTCGATGTAGCAGCCCTCGCCCGAGCGCTCGCGCCAGTCGAGGGCGGCGAGCACCATCGGGATGCCGAAGCGCGGCGCCACATAGTCGGTGTAGGGGCCGAAGGGGCCGGTGGGCAGGCCCTCCTCCGGGCCGACGAGGCCCTGGTAGCCGGACATGGCCGCCCCGATGTTGCCGAAGCCCGCCAGCGCCTTCCACGGCCCCGACTGGCCCATCAGCGAGGTCGAGACCATGATGATCTTCGGGTTGATCGCCTTGAGCGTCTCGTAGTCCAGCCCCCAGCGGTTCACCTGGCCGGGCGCGAAGCTCTCGACCACCACGTCGGCCCAGGCGGCGAGCTCGCGCACCACGTCGCGGGCGTCCTCGTTCTGCAGGTCGAGCGCGAGGCCCAGCTTGCCGGCGTTGCCGTTGGCGTAGCAGGCCGAGCGCTGCACGTCGTAGCCGCCGCCGTAGTAGGGGCCGATGGCGCGCGCGGTGTCGGTGCGCTTGGGATGCTCGACGCGCACCACGGCGGCGCCGAAGTCCGCGAGGCTGCGCCCGATCATCGGGCCGGCGACGACCCAGGCGAGATCCAGGACCTTGATGTGGGAAAGGGGGCCGCTCATTCCGCCGCTCCTTGAGTGATCTGCGTCTGCGCGGCGGGGCGGGAGCCCAGCCATTCCTCGACCGCCGCCTCGCCGCCCTCGTTGATCGCGGGCGCGGGGGCGTCGGGGGCGAAGGCGCGGGCGGCGGTCATCGCGAAGGGGCCGGGGAGCAGCGTCTCGCGGCCCTCGGCGTCGGTCACCGTGCGGAAGAAGCCGCGGGCGGTCTCGTGGGGGCTGTGGAACAGGCTGTCGGCGGTGGTCACCGGGGCCAGCAGCAGGCGGTTGGCGATGGCGAGCTCGACCGCGTCGTCCTGGCTCACGGTGCGCAGGAAGGCGCCGACTTCCTCGCGGCAGGCCTCGAGGTCGTCGTCGTCGATCTCGTCGGCCATGATCTTCTCGTGGATCGTGGACCAGTCCCAGGCGTGGAAGCGCTCCGAGAGGGCGCCCTTCTCCTTGAGGACCTTCATGAAGTTGTTGGTGAAGCGGCCCGTCGCCGGACCCATGGCGAGGTGGATCTCCAGCAGGCCGTCCTTGCCCTCCCATTTCGAGCGGGCGGTGCGGGCGCCGGAGCCCGAGAGGTCCAGCGGCTTCTTGGAGCCGGTGTAGCGCGGGCGCAGGGAGAAGTCGGGGTGGCCGACGACCGAGGCGAGGCTGCCCGAGAGCGTGGCCGAGGTCGAGGAGCGCTGGACGGAGGTCGAGACCTTCTGCCCCTCGCCGGTCTGGTGGCGGTGGAACAGCGCGACCATCGCCCCGCAGACCGCGTCGGAGGCCGCGAAGTGCCAGGCCTGGGGGACCGAGATCCGGGTCGGCGTGCCGCCGGCCATCGCCGTCGGCGCCAGCGGGCCGCCCGAGGCCCAGAGCACCAGGTCGGATTCGGCCCAGTCGGCCTTGGGCCCGGTCTCGCCCCAGGGGGTGATCAGGACGTGGATGGCGCGCGGGTTGATCGCGGCGATCTCTTCCGGGCTCAGGCGGGCGGGCTCGTTCGGGCCGCGGGACTCGATGACGAAATCGGCCCGGGCGACGAGGGCTTTCAGCGTCTCGCGGTCGCCTTCGTCCTCGGGGTCGAGGGCGAGGGAGCGCTTGCCGGCGGCGTAGGCGGCCCAGTGCATCGAGCGGCCGGCGTCGTCGAAGGGGCCGACGCTGCGGCCGTTGGAGCCCTGGGGCGGCTCGATCTGCAGCACGTCGCAGCCGAACTGGGCGAACATGCGGCCGGCGAGCAGGCCGCGACGATCGCTCAGGTCGAGGGCGCGATAGGGGGCGAGGAAGCCCGTGCGGCCTCCGGCGGTGTCGGTCATGCATCCTCCCGTGCCGGCATTGGGCGCCGGCTGCGTTCCTTGTGGCGCGCGCTGGGCGGGGCGGGCCTCGTCGGGAACGACGAGCGCCCCAGCGTTGGCCGCGACGCCCGCGGCGCGCAGGGCCGGGGCGCGATGGGTTGCGAC
>CAXGVP010000786.1:0-2391 GCA_964013055.1 uncultured Albimonas sp. | reverse complement strand
CCGCCTTCGCCTACGCCGCCGCCCACTTCGGCCTCTACGCCGTCGAGCAGCAGCTCCAGCCCCTGCGCATCGCCTCCGAGATCGTCCAGCGCCTCTACCTCGCCATCGGCTTCACGGCGCTGCTGGCCTTCGGCGCGCTGGCCGCGACCTCCTTCGACCGGGCGATCCGCCGTCTCGGCCGCAACTGGCGCCGCCTGCACCGCCTGGCCTACGCGATCGCGGTCCTCGGCCTCGCCCACTACGCCCTGCAGGAGAAGCTGGACGTGGCGGAGCCCGCTTTCCTCTTCGGCCTCTTCGCGGCCCTGATGCTGCACCGGACGCCGCTGGGCCTCGCCCCCGGGCGCAGCCTGCCCGAGCTGCGCATCCTCGCCGTCGCCCTGCTGGCCGCCGCGCTGACCGCCTTCGCCGAATACGCCTGGCACGCCGCGCTGACCGGCCTTCCGGCCGAGCGGATCCTCGCCGTCAACCTCGACCTCGCCGCCGGACGCCCCGCGGTCCTGGTGCTCGCAGCCGCGACGATCCCCGCGCTGATCCCCCTCGGTCGCCGCCTGCTGGCCCTGGCCGCCGCCCGCAGACAGCCGCAGGAGGCGCGCTGACCCCGCCTGCCCTCGCCGCGGCCGACGCACGAGGGCCTGCGCCCCGCGTCGCCGGAAGCGTGAGGCGTTTCCCGCGGGCCCGGCGCCCCCCCTTTCCTCCCGCCTGACTTCCCGTCACTGATGTTCCCCGGACGGCGAGGGGCCGCCCCCCGGCCGGACCGAAGACCCATGACGCTGCATTCCACGGCGGAGACGACCCGCCCCCCCGCGGACGCGCCGCCGCCCGACCGCCTCGCCGTCGCGGCGATCTCGGTGGGGCAGCTGCTGGCCTGGTCGGCGCTCTACTACACCTTCCCCGCCCTGCTGCCGCGGTTCGAGGCCGAGTTCGCCGCCGCCGCCCTGCCCGCCTCCTTCGCCATGACCCTGTCGCTCGCGACCATGGCCTGCCTCGCGCCGACTTCCGGGCGCTGGGTGGACCGGGGGCGCGCGCCCTGGACGATGCCCGCGGGCGCCGTGCTCGGCGCGCTGGGGCTCTGCCTCGCGGCGCTCGCCGAGGCGAAGCCGCTGTTCCTTCTCGGCTGGGCCGTTGTCGGCGCCGGCGCCGCCTTCTGCCTCTACGAGCCGTGCTTCGCCCTGCTCACCCGCGCCCGGGGCCTCTCCGCCCGGCGCGCCATCGCCGCGGTCACCCTCACCGCGGGCTTCGCCACGCTCGTCTCCTTCCCCGCCAATGCCGCCCTCGAGGCCGCCTTCGGCTGGCGCGGCGCGGCGCTGGGGATGGCGGGCGTCGCCGCCTTCCTCGCCGCCCCGCTCCTCGCCTGGTCCGCCCGCCGGATCGAGCGCGAGGCGCCGCCCCCCGCGCCCGGCGCAGCGCCGTCCCGGGGCCTGGGGGTCCTGACCGCCCTGCGCCGCCCCGGGGTCGCGCGGATCGTGGCGGCGTTCCTGGGGGCCTCGGTCGCCCATGGCGTCATCGCGGCCCACATGCTGCCGCTGCTCGCCGCCCAGGGCGTGCCGCAGGCGATCGCGGTCAGCGTGGCGGCGGCGGTGGGACCGATGCAGGTGATCGGGCGCATCGCCCTGATCGCCTCGCCCCCGGGCTGGCCGCCGCGCCGGCTGGCGACGGCGTCGTTGACCGGGCTCGCGCTCGCCTCCGTCGCGCTGCTCTCCGCCGGCTGGGGTCTCGGCCTCGCGGGGGCGGCGCTGTTCGTGGCGCTGCAGGGGATCAGCATCGGCACGGTCACCATCCTGCGGCCGGTGGTGCTGGCCGAGACCTCGGGCACGGGCGACTACGGCTCCGTCTCCGGCGCGGCGGCGCTGGCCTGGATCGCGGGCATGGCCGTCTCGCCCTCGCTGGGCGGCGCGCTGCGGGCGCTGGGGGGCGCCGAGGCCACGCTGGCCGCAACCTTGCTGCTGTCGCTCTCCGGCGCGCTGCTCCTCACGCCGCTGCGCCGCGGCTGATCCCGCGGTTTTCACCGCTCCCGATCCGCCCTAGGCTCCCGCCCGCGCAGGTCCGCGCGCCCCCTCCCGAGGAGCCCTCCATGTCCGCCACCCCTCCCGTCTTCGACGGTCACAACGACGTGCTTCTGAAGCTCTGGCGCGCGGAGGAGGGCGGCAAGTCCCCCGAGGACCTGTTCATCGACGGCTGCGGCGGCCACCTCGACCTGCCCCGGATGCAGGCGGGCGGGCTCGGCGGCGGCTTCTTCGCCTGCTTCGCCCCCAACGACGACTTCTCGATGGGCTTCGGGCGCGACGACGCCGAGGGCTACTCGGTCCCCCTGCCCGACGACCTCCCCCGCTCCCGCGCGCTGGAGATCACGATGGCCGAGGCGGGCATCCTGCTCCGCCTCCAGGCCCGCGG
>CAXGVP010000785.1:0-2392 GCA_964013055.1 uncultured Albimonas sp. | reverse complement strand
GGTGGGTGGGTGGGGGGCGGGAGGGGGCGGCGGCGCGCGTCAGCGCGCCAGGGCCTCAGGACAGCGCGCCGGCGGCCTTCAGCCGGGCGAGATCGTCGGCGGAGACGCCTGCGGCGGCGAGCGCCGCCTCGGTGTCCGAGCCCATCGGCTTCGCCGGCTGGGGCGTCGCCGCAGGGGTGCGGTCGAAGCGCGGGGCCGGGGTCGGCATCGTGGCGCCGCCCACCGAGACATAGGCCTTGCGCGCCACGTTGTGGGGGTGGCTCTCGGCCTCCTGCGGGGTCAGCACCGGCGCCACGCAGCTGTCGCCGCCGGCGTAGATCGCCTCCCACTCGTCGCGGGTCTTGGTCTTGAAATGGGCCTCGTAGGCCGCGCGGCGCTTCTCCCAGATCGCCTTGTCGTCCTGGGTCTCGTTGTCGGCGGGGTCGAGGCCGGCCTTCTCGATCATCTCTCGGTGGAACTGCGGCTCGATCGAGCCGACCGAGATGTACTTGCCGTCCTTGGTCTCGTAGCAGCGATAATAGGGCGCGCCGCCGTCGAGCATGTTGCTCTCCCGCTCGGGGCCCCAGCGGCCGGCGGCCATCAGGTTGCGGAAGATGCCGGTCATCGCCGAGACGCCGTCGATCATGGCGACGTCGACCACCTGGCCCTTGCCGGAGTTCGACCGCTCCCACAGCGCCGAGAGCACGCCGAAGATCAGGAACATGGTGCCGCCGCCGTAGTCGGCCACCAGGTTGAGCGGCGGGGTCGGCTCCTGCCCCTTCTTGCCCATCATCCCCAGCGCGCCGGTCAGCGACACGTAGTTGAGGTCATGGCCCGCCATCTGGCTCCACGGCCCCTCCTGGCCCCAGCCGGTCATCCGGCCGAAGACGAGGCCGGGGTTCTTCGCGAGGCACACCTCGGGGCCGAGGCCCATGCGCTCCATCACGCCCGGACGGAAGCCCTCGATCAGGGCGTCGGCCGAGGCGATCAGGGCCAGCGCCGCCTCGACGCCCTCGGGCGTCTTGAGGTTCAGGGCCACCGACTTCTTGTTGCGGTTGTTGACGTCGGAGGGGCGCTCGCCCCCCGACTTGCGGTCGATGACGATGACCTCGGCCCCGAGGTCGGCCATCAGCTGGCCGGCCAGGGGACACGGGCCGATGCCGGCCATCTCGATCAGCTTCAGTCCTGCGAGCGGTCCGGACATGTCAGTGGTTCCTCTTGCGGTCGTCGAGACCCAGGCCGCGGCCGATGATCTCCTTCATGATCTCCGACGAGCCGGCGAAGATCCGGGTGACGCGGGCGTCCACGTACTGCTTGGCGATCTCGTACTCGTCCATGTAGCCGGCCCCGCCATGGAGCTGGACGCACTCGTCCACCACCTCGGCCTGGGTCTCGGAGGCGAAGAGCTTGATCTCGGCCGCGAGCTCCGAGGTCAGCTTGCCGTTGACGTGCTGCAGGGCGCAGTGGTCGAGGAACGCCCAGGTCGCGTCGAGGCGCGTGCGCAGGTGGCTCATCTTGAAGCGCGAGTTCTGGAACAGGCCGATCGGCTTGCCGAAGGCGGTGCGCTCCTTGATGTACTGGAGGGTGATGTCGAAGCTGCGCTCGGCCGCCGACAGCGAACCGACGGCGGAGATGATCCGCTCCTCGGCGAGGTTGTTCATCATCACCTTGAAGCCGCCGGTCGGGTCGCCCAGCACGTTCTCCTTGGGGACCTTGACGTTGTCGAAGAACAGCTCCGAGGTGTCCTGCCCGTGGCCGCCCATCTTGCGCAGCTTCTTGCCGCGCTGGAAGCCGGGGGTGTCGCCGGGCACCAGGAACAGGCCGACGGCGTGGGACTTGTCGGGATCGGTCTTGGCGGCGACGACGATCAGGTTGGCGATCTGGCCGTTGGAGATGTAGGTCTTCTGGCCGTTGATCAGCCAGTGGTCGCCCTTGTCCTCGGCCCGGGTCTTCATCCCCGCGAGGTCGGAGCCGGTGCCCGGCTCGGTCAGCGCGATGGCGAGCGGCGTCTCGCCCGAGACGCAGCCGGCCATGAAGCGGTCGCGCTGGTCGTCGGTGCCGAACTTGTGCAGGTAGGGGCCGACCACGCGGTTGTGCAGCGAGGCGGCGAAGCCCGAGCTCGCGCCCGCCCGGGCCATCTCCTCGATCAGGATCATGTCGTAGCGGAAGTCGTCGATGCCCGCGCCGCCGTATTTCTCGTCGGCGTACATGCACAGGAAGCCCTGGGCGCCGGCGGATTTCCAGACCTCGCGGCTGACCTGGCCGTTGTCACGCCAGTCCTCGACATGGGGCGTGATCTCGGCCGCGACCCATTTGCGGACCGAGTCGCGGAACATCTCGTGGTCTTCTTCGTAAAGCGTGCGGGCGATCATGGGCTTTGGCTCCCTTCCGGAGTCGTTGGATCTCGGGGCTC
>CAXGVP010000784.1:0-2395 GCA_964013055.1 uncultured Albimonas sp. | reverse complement strand
GCTCTGATCGGCATCCGCGATGGACGGCTCCGGAGAACAGGCGCTTTGCGAGGGCTGCGGGCGTGGCGCCCTGGCGCCCGGGGCTGCGGGGGTCAGGCGGCGGGGGCCTCGGCGGCCTCGGCGAGGAGCCAGTCGCGGAACAGGCGGACGGATTCGCGGGGCGGGCCCTCGGCGGGCTCCACGAACCAGTAGGCGCCGCGGGAGCGGATCGGGCGGCCGACCTGCACCAGGCGGCCGTCGGCGAGCTCGGGGCGCACCAGGAAGTCGGGGGCGAGCGCCAGGCCGACGCCGGCCTGGCAGGCCTGGATCACCAGGGCGAACTGCTCGAAGGCCATGCCCTGCGCCGGCGCGGCGGGCAGGTCGTGGGCCGCGAACCAGTCCTGCCAGTCGTGGGGGCGCGAGCGCATCAGCAGCTTGGGGGCCTCGCGCACGGCCTCGGGGGTCAGGCCCTCCGCCGCGCGGGGGAAGGCGGGGGAGGCGACGGGGATCACCGTCTCGGCCATCAGGGGCGTGAGGCGGGCGCCGGGCCAGTCGTCGGTTCCGTGATGGATGGCGACGTCGATGCGCTCGGCGGCGAGGTCGAAGCGGCCGATGCGGGTGGCGAAGGCGATGGTGATGTCCGGGTGCAGGGCGGCGAAGCGGGGCATCCTTGGCATCAGCCAGCGGGCGCCGAAGGTCGGCAGCAAGGCGATGGTCAGGGAGCGGCGGCCTGAGTCGGTCATCAGCCCCAGCGTCGCGTCGCGGATGCGGGCGAGGGCGGGGGCGACCTCGCGCGCGTAGGCGGCGCCCTCGGGGGTGAGCGCCACGCGGCGGGTGGAGCGCTCCAGCAGGCGGCGGCCGAGGTGATCCTCCAGCGCGGCGATCTGGCGGGAGAGGGCGGACTGGCTGAGCGAGAGCTCGGCCGCGGCCTCGGTGAAGCTGCCCAGGCGGGCCGCGGCCTCGAAGGCGCAGAGGGCGGTGATCGAGGGGTAGAGGCGGCGCGGGTGGCTCATTCTTGCGCTTGTTGCATGAATGGATGCGGGAAACAAATTTCCGATGCGTGTGCCGGCGATGTATTGAGACGCAAACCGCAATTCGGGAGGCATCTCATGACCGCGCAGCTGAAGCCCAAGGATCGTCCGTCGCAGGCGTCGTTCGTGTGGGAGGACCCGTTCCTGCTGGCCGACCAGCTGGAGGACGACGAGCGCGCCCTGATGGACGCCGCCCACGCCTTCGCGCAGGAGAAGCTGGCGACCCGCGTGACCAAGGCCTTCCTCGAGGAGACCTCGGAGCCCGAGATCTTCGCCGAGATGGGCGAGATGGGGCTGCTGGGCTCCACGATTCCGGAGGAATACGGCGGGATCGGCGCGGGCTACGTCTCCTACGGGCTGATCGCGCGGGAGGTGGAGCGGGTGGATTCGGGCTACCGCTCGATGATGTCGGTGCAGTCCAGCCTGGTGATGTACCCGATCTACGCCTACGGCTCGGAGGAGCAGCGCAAGAAGTACCTGCCGGGCCTGGCCGCCGGCACGCTGATCGGCTGCTTCGGGCTGACCGAGCCGGAGGCGGGCTCCGACCCCGGCGGCATGAAGACCCGGGCCGAGAAGATCGACGGCGGCTACCGGATCTCGGGCGAGAAGATGTGGATCTCGAACGCGCCGTTTGCGGACGTGTTCGTGGTCTGGGCGAAGTCGGATGCGCATGGCGGCAAGATCCGCGGCTTCGTCCTTGAAAAGGGCATGAAGGGGCTGTCTGCGCCCAAGATCGAGCAGAAGCTGAGCTTGCGCGCCTCGATCACCGGCTCGATCTCCATGCAGGGGGTCGAGGTCGGCGAGGACGCGCTGCTGCCCAATGTCGAGGGTCTGACGGGGCCGTTCGGCTGCCTCAACCGGGCGCGCTACGGCATCGCCTGGGGGGTGATGGGGGCGGCGGAGGACTGCTGGTTCCGCTCGCGCCAGTACGGGCTGGACCGCAAGCAGTTCAACCGGCCGCTGGCCAACACGCAGCTGTTCCAGAAGAAGCTGGCGGACATGCAGACGGAGATCTCGCTGGGCCTGCAGGCGGCGCTGCGGGTGGGGCGTCTGATGGACCGGGCGATGGCGGCGCCGGAGATGATCTCGATCATCAAGCGCAACAACTGCGGCAAGGCGCTGGATATCGCGCGGATGGCGCGGGACATGCACGGCGGCAACGGGATCTCGGCGGAGTATCACGTGATGCGCCACGCGATGAACCTGGAGACGGTGAACACCTACGAGGGGGCGCATGACGTGCACGCGCTCATTCTCGGCCGGGCGCAGACCGGGCTGCAGGCGTTCTTCTGAGCGGCCGCCGATCGAGCGGCGCCCGCCGGAGGCGGGCATTCCTTCGCCTCGGCCCTTGCGGGCCTCAGGAGGGCCCCGCGAAGAGCGGGGCC